>NZ_VPAM01000021.1:0-68393 GCF_013419215.1 Acinetobacter sp. YH12096
TTATAATCAGCGAAGAATTCAAAAAGGCTTGGATTTTAAGACACCAAATCAAATGGCAGAAGACTTTTATCGGTTAGCTGCCTAGAATCTCCCAAGTGAAAGTCTCCTGCTAATTCAGCACACATCAGAAAGATGCATGCAACATAAATTTCGAAAATAAAAAAAGCCACCGTATTCGGTGGCTTTTTTGAATAGGCTTGAATTAGTCTTGGTCTTTTGAAGCTTTATAACCATAAGAATAGTTATAGCCATAACCATAACCAGCTGAGCTACGTTGAATGTCGTTTAGAATAATACCATTGACCTTCACACCCACTTGTTCAAAGCGGTTCACGGTTAACTCTAGTTCTTTCAACTGAGTTTTCGCATAACGAGCAATCACCAAATTTACACCAGCATATTGCGAAATAATGATACCGTCTGTCACCGCAAGTACAGGAGGGGTATCAATGATCACATGATCAAACATCGGTGAAATCAAATCTAAGAATTCTTTGAATTTACCAGAACTTAAAAGCTCAGATGGATTAGAAGGGCTTTTACCACGAGTAATCACACTCAAATTTGGAATTTCAGTGGTTTTAATGATGCTGTCTAGATCACGCTGACCATTTAAATACTCAGAAAGGCCTGGTTGGTTATCATGATTGAAGTATTTGTTTAAATAACCACGACGTAAATCGGCATCAATAATTAAAACGCGTTTATCACTTTGCGCAAGAATCGTAGCTAAGTTGGTAGAAATAAATGATTTACCGACTTCTGGTGCAGGCCCAGAAATCATGATCAGGTTATTTTTTGCAGATGTCAGTGCAAAGTGAATGGCAGTACGCATACTGCGCAGGCTTTCAATTGCAATATCATCGCTATTTTTAACCGCAAGTACAGGAATGGTCTTTTTCTTCTTCAGTAACTTGATGCGACTTTCCTGAATAGGGGAACGTGGCACAGTGGCATAAACCGGAAGATCAAGGGTGTTCTCAATTTCTGAAGAATCTTTGATTCCTGAGCGTAGCATGTTACGTAGTAGTGCAAGTAATGTACCGAGGAAACCACCAAGAAAAATTGAAAGTATCAAGATTTGTAGTTTTTTTGGTGCAATTGGTTCAATAGGCTCTACGGCAGTATCCACAATACGGACATTACCAATTTCACCAGCTTTGGCAATACGAAGCTGTTGGTAAGAATTCAACAACGCTGTATAAAGTTGTTGTTTTACTTCAACTTCACGATAGAGTTGTAAATAACGACGCTGTAAATCTGGTAATTTTTTTAAGGTGGTATTCAGTTCACCAATTTTGCTGTTAATTGCACCCAATTGGGCATTCATTTGCTGCATTACTGGATGTTCACTGGTGTACTTTGCAGAAGCTTCAGCAACTTTTTGCTCTAATTCAGCTTTTTGAGTTTCAAGAGTGACACTTTGAGTTAAATATAGTTCAGATTCTTTGGTTACATCGACAGTATTAAACTCTTGACGGAATTTGTTAAATTCACGTTCTGCGACATCAAGTTGTTGTTTTAGCTCAGGGAGTTGTTCGTCCAGGAATTTTAAAGTTTGTGCACTTTCAGCAGAGCGTCGTTCAATATTTTGATGGCTGTAGGCTGCTAAAATGGCATTTAGAACCTGAGTAATATGTTCTTTATCTTGGCCTTGATAGTTAAGGCCAAGCACGCCCGTCATTTTACCTTTTTCAGCAACAGAATAATTTGCCAAAATACTATCAACTGCGGCAGGTAGAGACTGCTTTTGAATTAAATAGTGATCTTTGAATTGATCTTTACTATAAATTGAGATTTCCCAAAGGCCTTCTGCAGTACGTAAAGAATTTTTTTGGTTCAATGGTGCTGTTAAAATTGTTTGCTCTGTCTGAAGATCAATTAAAGAAAATTTATTTTCTTGAAACTGTACACTAAGGTTTTTGTCACGATATTGCGCAGGGATATCAAATTGGCGGATTTCAAAACTTTTTTCATTATCTTTGAAAACGACTGATTTATTTTTATATTCGGTGGCATATTCATGCGGTGAAAATAAGCGATCAGTGAAAGAATTTTCAGTACCTGAAATTTTTAGATCGAGATGTAAGTTTTGAATCACGGTACCTAGAACTAAGCGTGATTTAAGAATCTCAATTTCTGCTTGGGCGGGTTGTTTTTGATCAATCATATTAGAAAGATCACCTAACAACGCAGCAGAAGCCCCTTTACTCTCTTCGACTTGAACCATTGCATTGACTGCATAAGTGTCGGGGGTGGTTCTAAGATAAAGTAAGGCGCAAACAAGACTTAAAATTACACATAGAGCAATTAACTTCCACTGTGCAATCAGAGAGAAAAATAATTCTTTTAAATCAATTGTATCTTCTGTATTGGTATTTTGGCTCATAATCGTACATCAAAAGTTAAATTTGTTTAGTCCAATCTGCAACGCAAGATTGGATCAGTTCTGAGGTCTGGTCAAAAAAGGCTTGATCGTGCTGGTATGGGTCAGGCACATTTTTACCTTGCCAATGTCCTAAACGAAAGGTCTTGCCCTTTGCAAATGGCCACGTTTGTTCAATATGCTTTTGTTGATTTGAACTCATGACTAAAATTAAATCTGATTTCTTGATCAGTTCAGCATTCAATTTTTGGGCAATATGTCCACTCATATCGATGCCAATTTTTTGCATACAGTATTGAGCTTTTTCATCTGCTGGATGTCCAATCATCCCTGCGATTCCCGCTGAATAAATATTCAGATCGGGATGATTCTTTTTCAGAAGATATTCTGCCATAGGACTTCGGCAAATATTACCTACACACACCACCAGAATATTTTTAAATAACATTATTGACCCATTCTGTCGATGTTATAGATCATATTTGAGAAAGGAATCACCTGATTGATCACACGCTGCCAACGAGCTAAACCAGATGCATCAACATACACAATATCATTGCTACGCATTCTGAACTGGTTTGCGAGTCCAAAGTCACCAATACTGGTTAAATCCAAATGATAAATTTCGGTCATCGGACTATTCATATCACTACGTACTACGTAGATTTTACCTCGACTTGCAGAAAGCGAGTTTACCCCAAGACTTTCGCCCAAGACATCACTTAAACTCATGCCTTGATCACGCATTGGTAGGGATTGATTTTTACCAGATTCACCCATTACATAAATTTTCTGATTTTCGCGTGAATTGACATAAATTGTATCGTTAGGCTGTATGAGTAGATTATGTAGTGAATAGCCAGCCTTTTCTAACTGGATACTATTTAAGTTGTAAGTTTGTCCTTGGCGTACCAAGGTAATAGACGTATTATCGCCAAATTGCGTATTCACACCGCCAGCAAGACCAAGTGCAGTATATACGCTGGTAGGTTGGTCGGTGAGATTAAATTGACCACCTTTCATTACATTACCTTGGACAGAATAACGCTGGCCTTGGTAGGAAAGAACGCGAACAATCACATCTGGGGTTTTTAAATAGCGGGCAAGTTGGCTACGTAACTCCTGATTAACTTTTGTTAGGGATTTTCCGGCAGCTTTATATCGGCCAATAATAGGGAATTGAATATATCCATTTTGGTCGATTTGGTAACCGTTTGATTTTATCGCCTCTTCATTACTAATGGTATTTGTAGGTGGCGTTATTTCCGGATATGCCCATAAATAAATGGATAAAATATCACCAGAATTTAATCGATATTGTTGTTGTTGTTGATTGAAAAGGTGAGCAAAATTTTGTTGATTAATCTGTGCGGGTTGAACGGCTGCTAAATTGTCTTGTGATAATTTGATGACATTTACAGTTGAACCTAGATCTGTTTGGAAAACACCTTCTTTTGGTAAATCATATGTTTGAAGACCTGATGTGATTGCACAACCCGTCATACCTAAACTGAGTGCTAACAAGAAGCTATAACGATAGTAACTCACTCGAAATCCTACTTATAAAAATAATTGAATTGTAAAAAAGGCAATCGCCTGATTTTTAAAATATATAACGCAGCATTTTATACTATGTAAAGTAAACATCCTAGGATTTGCTGTCAAAATGTGTTGCTACAGTGTAATGATTATTGTGTGAAATAAAACACATATTTGTTAATGAATACATAATAAATTCATTTAGGAAATTGGTGTTAAAAATCAAATATTAATATATTGGATAAAAAATAGACGTTGAATTTTGCAGTTATAATTTTTGATTACGAAAAATAATAATTCCCGAACAATATAAGGGCGATTTCTGCTATATTATGAGGCGTTTTTCACATGATTAAATCATAAATTATAAGGCTCTGGAATGTTGCAACTCTCGGAACTAAAAATAGCAGTTATTGGGTTGGGCTATGTAGGTTTACCTTTAGCTGTTGAATTTGGTAAAAAAAAACCAGTTGTTGGTTTTGATATCCATCAAAAAAGAATCGATGAATTACAAAGTGGACAAGATCATACTTTAGAAGTGTCGCCAGAAGAACTTAAACAAGCGAAATATTTAAGCTATTCAGCCAATTTAGAAGACCTACGCAGCTGTAATTTTTTTATTGTGACTGTTCCAACCCCCATTGATGAATTTAAACAACCTGATTTAACCCCACTTATTAAAGCCTCTACCAGTATTGGGAAAGTACTCAAAAAAGGCGATGTAGTGGTGTATGAGTCTACGGTATACCCAGGTGCTACAGAAGAAAGTTGTATTCCTGTTTTAGAGCAAGTGTCGGGCTTAAAATTCAATCAGGATTTTTTTGCAGGCTATAGCCCAGAACGGATTAATCCAGGTGATAAGCTACACCGAGTCACCAATATTTTAAAAATCACTTCAGGCTCTACCCCTGAAGTAGCAGATTTTGTAGATCAGGTCTATAACCTAATTATTGAAGCCGGCACCCATAAAGCAACCAGTATTAAAGTCGCTGAAGCAGCAAAAGTGATTGAAAACACCCAGCGTGATGTCAATATTGCCCTGATTAATGAACTGGCCGTGATCTTTAACAAAATGGGAATTGATACCGAAGCGGTTCTGAAAGCCGCGGGTACTAAATGGAATTTCTTGCCATTCCGTCCAGGTCTGGTCGGTGGACACTGTATTGGTGTCGATCCATACTATTTGACTCATAAGGCACAGTCTATCGGTTATCACCCTGAAATTATTTTAGCGGGTCGTCGTTTAAATGATGGTATGGGAGCTTATGTAGTCACCCAGCTGGTAAAAGCAATGATCAAGAAAAAGATTCAGGTGGAAGGAGCTAAGGTTTTAGTGTTGGGCTTGAGTTTTAAAGAAAACTGCCCAGATATTCGTAACACCAAAATTATTGATATTGTGAATGAGCTGACAGAATACAATATTGCTGCCGATGTGTATGACCCATGGGTGGATGCAAACGAAGCTCAACATGAATACGGAATTACCCCAGTCGCAAACCTGGAGCAGGGTCAGTATGACGCGGTGATTCTGGCTGTTGCCCATGATCAGTTTAAAGCCATGGGTGCTGAGGCATTACGTGCCCTGGGCAAGTCTGCACATATTTTATATGACCTGAAATATGTACTGGATCAATCTGAATCTGACCTTCGTCTGTAATTATAGGGATCTTAAACATGAGCCAATATCAAACAGTATGTGAGCAATTACAACAAGCACCAAAAACTTGGCTAGTGACGGGTGTTGCGGGTTTTATTGGCTCAAACTTGTTAGAAACTTTACTTAAGCTGAATCAGAAAGTTGTGGGTTTAGATAACTTCGCGACAGGTCACCAGCATAATTTGGACGAAGTACAAAACTTGGTGAGTGCAGAGCAATGGGCAAACTTTAAGTTCTACGAGGGGGATATTCGTAACCTAGAAGATTGCCAAAAAGCCTGTGCAAATGTGGACTATGTATTGCACCAAGCAGCTTTGGGTTCTGTGCCACGTTCTATTGCTGACCCGATCACCACTAATGCGGCCAATATTACTGGCTTTTTAAATATGCTGACGGCTGCACGAGATGCAGAAGTCAAAAGTTTTACCTATGCCGCCAGCAGTTCAACTTATGGTGACCATCCGGCACTGCCTAAAGTCGAAGAAAATATCGGCAAGCCGCTTTCGCCTTATGCGGTCACTAAATATGTAAATGAGCTGTATGCCGAAGTCTTTGCCCGAACTTACGGCTTTAAAACGATTGGTTTGCGTTACTTCAATGTCTTCGGTAAGCGCCAAGACCCGAATGGTGCCTATGCTGCGGTGATTCCAAAATGGACCGCAGCTATGATAGCAGGTGATGATGTTTTTATTAATGGTGATGGTGAAACCAGCCGAGATTTCTGTTTTATTGAAAATACTGTTCAAGCCAATATTTTAGCTGCAACCACACAAAATGAAGAAGCGAAAAACCAAGTTTATAACGTAGCAGTGGGTGACAGAACAACATTGAATGATTTATTCAATGCGATAAAAGCAGCGCTCAATGAAAATGGTGTGATCTATACCAAAGCGCCTATTTATAGAGAGTTTCGTGCTGGTGATGTTCGACATTCGCAAGCAAGTATTGAGAAAATTAAAAACTTGCTTGGATATGCTCCAAAATTTGTGATTTCACGAGGTATTGAAAGTGCTATGCCTTGGTATATAAAGTTTTTAGGTAATAAATAAATGAAGATTTTAGTTACAGGCGGTGCAGGATTTATTGGTTCAGCGGTCATCCGTCACATTATTCAAAACACCAATAACCAAGTTCTAAATATCGATAAATTGACTTATGCGGGTAATTTAGAATCGTTAAAAGAAATTGATCAACACTCGAATTATGAGTTCAAACAAATTGATATTTGTGATACAGAACAAATTACAGCTGCAATAGATGCATTTCAGCCAAATGCAATTATGCATTTGGCTGCAGAGTCGCATGTAGACCGCTCAATTGATGGCCCTGCAGCATTTATTCAAACCAATATTGTGGGAACTTATACCTTATTAGAAGCTGCTCGAAAGTATTGGATGGAGCTTGACGCTGCAGCTCAACAAAACTTTCGTTTTCATCATATTTCAACGGATGAAGTTTATGGTGACTTAGAAGGCACGAAAGATTTGTTTACAGAAACAACTTCATACGCGCCAAGCTCTCCATATTCTGCCTCTAAAGCTAGTTCAGATCATTTGGTGCGTGCGTGGCACAGAACTTATGGCCTGCCTGTTATAGTCACCAACTGCTCAAATAATTATGGTCCCTATCATTTTCCAGAAAAACTAATTCCATTGGTGATTCTAAATGCACTGGATGCTAAACCTTTACCTGTGTATGGCAATGGTCAGCAAATTCGGGATTGGTTATTTGTAGAAGATCATGCACGTGCTTTATATAAAGTGGTGACCGAAGGTGTAGTGGGTGAAACCTACAATATTGGTGGTCATAATGAAAAGCAGAATATAGAAGTGGTCAAAACCATTTGTAAAATTTTGGATGAACTAAAACCACAGGCAAATGGTCAAGCGTATGAATCACTGATTACATTTGTAAAAGACCGCCCTGGGCATGATTTACGCTATGCGATTGATGCTACAAAAATTCAAAATGAATTAGGTTGGACACCTACGGAAACTTTTGAAACTGGAATCCGTAAAACGGTGCAATGGTATTTAAATAATTTAGATTGGTGTCATCGAGTGCAAGATGGCAGTTACCAACGCGAAAGATTAGGTGTAAATTCATAATGTCAAATACAACAAAAGGTATTATTTTAGCGGGCGGTTCAGGTACACGTTTATATCCAATTACCAAAGGGGTATCTAAGCAATTATTGCCTATTTATGACAAGCCAATGGTGTATTACCCACTTTCAGTGCTTATGCTTGCGGGTATTCGTGAAGTACTCATTATTAGTACTCCTGAAGATATTGATGGTTTTAAGCGTTTATTGGGTGATGGCGCTCAATTTGGTATTCAGCTTGAATATGCGGTCCAACCTAGTCCAGATGGTTTAGCACAAGCCTTTATTATTGGTGAAGACTTTATTGGAAACAGTAATGTTTGCCTAGTATTGGGCGACAATATTTTTTACGGTCAAGGTTTTACTCCAATGCTACGTCAAGCCGTCGCCCGTCAAAAAGGCGCAACGGTATTTGGCTATCAGGTGAAAGACCCTGAGCGTTTTGGTGTAGTTGAGTTTGACGAACAAAAGCGCGCAATTTCTTTAGAAGAAAAACCTAAACAACCTAAATCTCACTTTGCAGTCACCGGTTTGTATTTTTATGACAATGATGTAATTGAAATTGCGAAACAAGTGAAGCCTTCTGAACGTGGAGAGTTGGAAATTACCACAGTTAATCAGATGTATTTAGAGCGTGGTGATCTAAATGTGGAATTGCTCGGACGTGGTTTTGCATGGTTAGATACAGGTACACATGCGAGCTTACTTGAGGCAGCCCAGTTTGTAGAAACGATTGAAAAACGTCAGGGCTATAAAGTGGCGTGTTTAGAAGAAATTGCGCTGAATAATGGTTGGCTGAGTAAAGAGCAGGTTTTAGAAATTGGTCAGAGCATGAGTAAAAATGATTATGGTCAGTATTTGATTTCATTGGTGAATGAGATATGAGCCAAGAGTCAATTTATGTCACTCAGCCTGTTTTACCTGAGCTTGAGGAGTTTATTCCTTATTTAGAGCAAATTTGGAACAATAAAATTTTAACCAACTGTGGACCATTACATCAGCAGTTGGAAAAAGAGCTTTGTGAGTATTTGGGCGTTGATTATATTTCATTATTTAATAATGGAACAATTGCGTTAGTAACAGCACTACAGGCACTTGGGCTTGAACAAGGTGAAGTAATTACGACGCCTTACACTTTTGTTGCTACGGCTCATTCGATAGTTTGGAATAAACTCACGCCAGTCTTTGTTGATATTGACCCACAAACATCGAATATTGACCCAGTAAAAGTTGAGCAAGCCATAACGGATAAGACAGTCGCGATTTTACCTGTACATTGTTATGGCATCCCTTGTGATGTGGAAGTACTACAAAATATTGCTACTAAGCATAATTTAAAATTAATCTATGATGCGGCACATGCCTTTGGTGTAAAACATCATGGAAAAAGCTTACTCAATTATGGTGATTTAAGTGTAATGAGCTTTCATGCTACAAAAGTATTTAATACTTTTGAGGGGGGGGCTATTGTTTGCCATAGTGCTGAAATGAAGCAATGTATTGATCGTTTAAAGAATTTTGGTATTGTGAATGAAAATACAATAGATGATATTTCTTTAAATGGTAAATTGAGTGAAGTACATGCTGCACTTGGCTTATTGCAATTAAAATCTATTGATAGCACATTATTAGCGCGTCAAAAAATAGACAAAAAGTATCGTAAAGAGCTTGCAGACATATCAGGAATTCACTGTATTGAACGTGTAGATGTAGAAAAAGATAACTACTCTTATTTTCCAATCGTTATTTCTGGACCATATCCGCTTAGCCGTGATGAGTTGTTTGAAAAATTAAAGCTTAATGGGATTTTTGCAAGAAAATATTTTTATCCGATAATGACTGATTTGACTATTTATAAGGAATATCAATCAGACACCCCTGAAGCGAAACTCTTATCAGATGGAGTGCTTTGTTTGCCGCTATATCCAAATCTTAGCCTAGATTCAGTACAGAAAATTATTGATTTAATTAAGGACAATTAAGATGGCTTTTTTAACAGAAGAGCAAATTAAAGCTATGGGCTTTCGTCACGTAGGTAAAAATTGCTTACTTTCAGATAAGGCATCTTATTATAATTGTAATAATATAATAATTGGTAATAACGTAAGAATTGATGACTTTTGTGTACTGTCAGCTGGTATAGGTGGAATTGAGATAGGAAGCCATATTCATATTGCAGTGTATAGCTCACTCATAGGAGCAGGCAAAATAGTGTTAAAGGATTTCAGTAATATTTCATCCAAAGTAGCTATTTATAGTAGTAATGATGAATATAGTGGTCAATTTATGACGAATCCTACAGTGCCTAGTCAATATACAAATGTAACGAGTTCAGATGTAATAATTGGAAAACATGTAATTGTTGGATCTGGATGTGTGATTTTGCCTGGTGTTACTTTAGAAACAGGTGTTGCTGTTGGTGCATTAAGTTTAGTAAATAAAAATTGTACAGAGTTTAGTGTTTATATGGGTACACCAGCAAAAAAAATTAAAGAACGAAAAAGTGACTTATTAGAATTAGAAAAACAATTTTTGAACAGTATTAAATAATGTCACTCAAAAAAAATATTATTGCTAACTATACTAGTCAAATTTATGTGACAGGTGTAGGTATTTTAATTCTGCCTTTATATATCAAATATATGGGAGCAGAAGCTTACGGTTTAGTGGGCTTTTTTACTATGCTGCAAGCATGGTTTGCTGTTTTAGATTTGGGTTTAACTCCAACCATAGGGCGTGAAACAGCTCGTTATTTTGGTGGCTCTATGTCTGCCCTTGCATATAGACAGCTATTTCGAGCCTTAAGTGTAATTTTTGTCTTTATTGCTGTGCTTGGTGGTGGTGTCTTATTTGTTTTTGCTGAGCAAGTTGCATCACATTGGTTGCAGATAGCAACGCTTGATCTTCGTGAAGTACTGATTGCTGTGCAAATAATGGCAATTAGTGTGGCATTGCGTTGGTTAGGTGGGTTATATCGTGGTGTTATTACAGGAGCTGAGCGACTTGTATGGTTGAGTAGTTTTAATGCCATTATTGCTACACTAAAGTTTATTGTTGTATTTGCAACGATGAATATTTTTGGTTACACACCATTCGTATTTTTTCTGCATCAACTTATTGTGGTGTTGATTGAAATTATTGGGCTTTATTGGATGGCTAACTTATTGTTACCTAAAAAGAATACCTTAACTCAAGCTATAGGCTGGTCCATTAAGCCTATTACTCCACTTTTAAAGTTTGCATTAACTATTGCTTTTACTTCATCTGTATGGGTATTTGTAACACAAACGGATAAGTTAATCCTCTCTGGAATTTTACCTTTGGCTGAGTATGGTTATTTTACCTTAGCTGTGTTGGTGGCTAGTGGTATTATGATTATTAGTGGGCCTGTAAGTAGTGCGATTATGCCACGTATGGCAAATTTACACGCTCAGGCAAAACGAGAGGAGATGCTTCAAGTTTATCGGAATGCTACACAAATTGTAAGTGTATTGGCGGGAACGGCATCTTTAGTTATTGCTTTTTATCCAAAACAATTACTTTTTGCTTGGACAGGAGATTTAGCCCTGGTTGAGGCAGTTGCTCCTATTTTACGTTTATATGCGCTTGGAAATGCCTTATTGGCTGTTGGTGCATTTCCATACTATTTACAATATGCATTGGGTAATTTACGTTTTCACCTAATTGGTAATATCATTATGGTGGTGCTATTAATACCATCTATTATTTGGGCGGCAACGCACTTTGGTGGTGTTGGGGCAGGCTATGCATGGTTTGGCATGAATCTATTTTATTTTTTATTTTGGGTAGGTTATGTGCACAGTAATCTTGTTCCTAAACTGCATTTGAGCTGGCTATTCAAAGACGTGATTTTAATTTATTTACCAGTGATTGGGTTTTTGGTCTTTGTAAAGTTAATAGGGATTACTATGGAATATCAAACTCCGTTTTTTACTCTTATAGGTATTGTTATTCTATCTTTTTGTGCGCTCATAATTGCGACTATTAGTTCTAAATTTTTTAGAAATAAAGTATTTAAGAGATTTTTAAAGGTTAATGTATGAGTCCTAATGAAGTGAAAGTTTCAGTTTGTGTGGTGACATATAATCAGGAACAGTATATAGCCGAATGCTTACAAAGTTTGGTAGATCAGGAGACAAACTTTAAATTTGAGATAATTGTTGGTGAAGATTGTTCAACAGATAATACAAGAGAAATAATCCAGCAGTATATAGCTAAGTATCCTGATGTAATTAAACCTATTTTTCATATAGAAAATGTAGGTGCAGTAGAAAATATAAAGCAAGTTTATAAAAAAGCAAAGGGGAAATATATTGCCCACATGGATGGTGATGATATAGCACTACCATATAAATTACAGCTTCAAGTAGATATTTTGGAAAAAAATAATAATATATCAATATGTAGTCATGACGTAAAAAGAATTGATGCTAAAAGTACAGTGTTGGTTAAGAATTGGGTTTACAACGATGGAGAATATGATCTTTTAAATTTTTTCGAAAAACTTCCTTTTTTTGCTCATTCATCCAAAATGTTCAGAAATGATTTTCCGGATAAATTTTGGGATGAGCTTCTAAATGAGAAAAATTTGTTAGATATTGATATTCATTTTGAGAGTGCAAAGCGTGGAAGAATATACCATATAGGTCGTAATCTAGGTGCTTATAGAGTAAATGTAGGTATGAGTCTAATTAATAAAAAAATAAATCCTATCGTACCTCAAGGATTAGAAAGAGTTTTTAATAAAGGTATTAAGTATTATGAAGGAAGTCCAGAGAAAACATCTTTACTTAAGCAGTATTATTCTCATGCATGTATAAAATGTGCTTTTGAGTTTGCATTATTTAACCAAGATGAAAAAATGTTCAGATATTATATTTTTAAATCCATAAAATTGAGTAAAAAAATTGATTTTAATAAGCTTGTTTTTTTAATTGGCGCGTTTTTTCCAAAATTATTTTTTTGCTCTCTTCAAATTAGGAAATTAATAAAACATTTAGGTAATAGGAATAATTAATGCTACGTATTTTACACATAGTTGGAAAAATGGACCGAGCTGGCGCGGAAACTATGCTCATGAATCTTTATCGCCATATTGATCGTACACAAGTTCAATTTGACTTTATTACTTTCACGACTGATCAAGGTGACTATGATGATGAAATTTTAGCCTTAGGTGGAAAGATTTATCCAATAATTGCGAATAATTCTATTGACCGCATGTTTAAGTTAACAAGCTTTTTAAAGCAGCATTCTGAATATCAGATTGTACATGCACATATGCTACTGAATAATGCTTTTCACTTGTTAGCATCTAAGAGAGCAGGTGTTCCGCATCGAATTTCACACTCGCATAGTACCAGTAATGATAAATCTGGGATTATAGCTAATGTGTATGAAAGACTTGCAATATATCTGAATAAAAATTTATCAACAAAAAAAATTGCGTGTGGTGAAGAGGCAGCCGAATATTTATTTAAAAGCAGTAAAAATGTTTGGATACTTAAAAATGCCATAGATTTGCAATTATATAATGAAATTTCATTAAGTAATAAAAATTACTGGAAAACGATTAGAAGTGATATCCAAAACTTAAAAATCATCCAAGTAGGTAGGTTAAATGAAGTTAAAAACCATACTTTCTCTTTAGAAATTGCTAAAAGATTAAAAGAGCAAAATATTGATTTTACATTTTTTATTGTTGGTCAAGGACCTTTGGAGGATTTAATTAGGAGAAAGGTACAAGATTATGATTTAGATAAAAATGTTTTCTTACTGGGTGTTAGAGAAGATGTTCCTAATTTGATGTCAGATGCTGATTTAATGTTAATGCCATCATTACATGAAGGCTTTCCTGTGGTGTTAGTAGAAAGCCAAGCAATTGGGTTAAAAACTATAGTATCTAAAAATATTTCAGCAGAGGTCGATTTGGGAGTAGGTCTTGTTGATTTTAAAGAATTAAATAATATAGATGCATGGGTAGAAAGTATAAAAACTATAAAAAAACCACAATTAAATTTAAGCCAAAATATTAAAATTTTATCTATGTATGGTTTTGATATTAAAAGTAATGCTATTGAACTTCAAAATTTGTATAAAAATATGGACAAAGTTTAAGCTATGTTAATTGATAACAGTACTTTCTTTAATTTATATAATTTAATTTATTTTTGTACTGCTTGCCTAGTAGTGGTTTCGGCTCTATCTATAGAAATTAAGAAAGACATTTTAGTTCAAAATAAATTAGGAAAATTTTTAATATTTTTACCTTTAGTAAGTTTAATTTTTGTGGTTGGATTAAGAGGGTATAATGTTGGAACTGATACGGGTAATTATTATAATGGACTTTGGTTGGGTGAACCAGAATTAAACTTTAATAGTGAATTTCTGTTTGACTTATTAGCTATTATATTGAGAGGTTTTGACTTAAGTTACACTTTCTTTCTATTTTTAATTTCAATTCTGTTTTATGTATTTTTATACGGTGCATTGAAAAAATATACAAAACAATTTGAAGCGAATTTGTTTTTTGCTTTTTTTGTATGTATTTCATTATTCTTTTTTCTAAGTATGAGCATCAATGTAATTAGGCAAGGGGTCTCTTTATCTATTTTATTATTTTCTTATACGTTATGGGTTGAAAGAAAAAGTAATTTTTGGGTTTTATTTTTTGTTTTTTTAGCATTATCTTTTCATTTAACTTCTATTATTCCAATTTTAATTTTTATTGTTTCGATTTTATTTTCTAAATATAAGTATTTTAATTTTTTAGTTTTAATCTATTTTTTTATGATTTTAGTATCTTATTTTAATTATGGGTTTTTAAATATATCTCCTTTATTTCTAGATTTTTTAGGTGAAGATAAGCGCGCAGGATATTTTGCAGATGATGACTACGGCTATCAGGTTGGTTTTAAACCTCAATTTGTGATATTTAATACATTCTTTTTGTTGCTATCTTTGTATGTAAAAAATAGATTAAAAAATGATTTTTTAGAAAAAAAATATACCCAATTAGTTTGTTATTATATGCTCTCAAGTATTATATTGTTTATGGCATTTCAATTGCCATTTTCAGACCGCTGGGGGCTGTTCTCTTGGATTGTTATCCCATTTTTGATTATCCCTCTATTTTACTCTCCCTTTGTTAAGGGTAATATCAAGATTCATTATATTTTAATGTTTATTGCAATTTACGTAGGTTTTAATTTTTATGTTTAATGATTACCCTTTAATAAGTATAGGAATACCATTTTATAATGCTGAAAAGTACTTGGGATTTGCTATTCAATCTGTTATTGCTCAGTCTTATGAAAATTGGGAACTCATTCTTGTAGATGATGGTTCTTCAGATAATTCTCTGAAAATTGCTCAAGAATTTGCACTTAAAGATGCACGAATTAGAGTAATTTGTGATGGAAAAAATAGAAAATTACCTTATAGATTGAATCAGCTAATACTAGAATCTAAAGGTGAATTTATTGCAAGAATGGATGCAGATGATCTTATGCATCCAGATAGATTGAAAAAAGAACTTTCTTTTTTATTGGAAAATCCTGGTTACGATTTAGTATCTGGGGGAATAGTATCTATTGATCATAAAAATAATGTTACTGGTATGAGAACCGTTAATAAACTAGTTACTATCGATAAAGATAGTAAAAGTTATCCTATAGTGCATCCTACAGTTATGGCTAGAAGAGATTGGTATTTACGTAATTCATATAGTTTGAATTATCCTAGAGCTGAGGATTACGAGTTATGGTGTAGAACTTCTAGTGTTGGAGATTTAAAAATAGCTATATTACCTGATATTTTCTTATTCTATAGAGAGTTTGGAAATATAGATCCAAATAAGTTAATAAATTCATATAATGATAGTTATAAAATTCGTCAGGTTTTTGGTATAAATTCAGGTTTAAGAAACTTTTTAAAAGTTAAGATGAAGTGTTTAATTGTAAGACTTTTGAGTATATTTGGTCTTGTTCAAAATCTTGCTAAAAAGCGTAACATGAAATTTTCTTCTATTACTGAGGAGAAAGAGCTTCAAGCCGTTGTTAATACTATTGTTAATAAATCTTTAACTTAATTTGGATCTATGATGTATTTAATAAAATCTTTATTTTTTAAGATGCCTTACTTTATTCAAAACTTAGTAATTTCTTTAATTAATACTAATCTCTATCGCATTAGACATTCTGGGAAATATCATCAATATAGAGATTATTATATGAAAGTAGAAAATCTTAATAAAAAACAACTTGATGAAGAATTAAATAAAAGGTTGGATAATTTTTTAAATTTTGTGACTAATGCTTCTAGCTGGTATAGTCAGTATAAAGGTAAAGATCTTCCTAATTTCCCTATTCTTGAAAAAACAGATATATTATTAAATCTCGATAATATTAAAACAATAAATGAAAAGGAAGGCCTTATTAGCTTAACAGGAGGTACTACAGGTGCCTCTATGAAAGTTGTATATACAAAAGAAGATATGCAAGAAAGATTTGCTATTTTAGATCATTTTAGATCCAAATTCGGTTATGAGCTAGGTAAAAAAACAGCTTGGTTTTCTGGTAAGAATTTGGTTACCCAAAAGGATTTAGCGAAGGGTATTTGTTCACATTATGACTTTGTAAATAAGATTAGATTTTATTCTACATTTCTAATTAATGAAAAAAACTTTGATGTATATTGGAAGTCATTGAATGAATTTCAACCTGAATTTTTAGTCGGTTTTCCATCAAGTGTTTTTGAAATTTGTCAAATAGCAAAGTCGAAAGGTTTAAAATATTCAGGCAAAGCAAAAGTTTTTTTTCCTACCGCAGAAACAGTGTTAGCTGAACATAGACAAGTAATTTCTGAAGTTTTAGGGTGTAAATTGGTAGATCAGTACGCTTCTTCAGAAGGTGCGCCATTTATATTAGAATGCAGTGCGGGGAGTTTGCATATTCATCCTTTAACGGGAATTTTTGAAGTTGTGGATGAAAATTTGAACCCCGCTCAAGCTGGTCAGATGTTAGTCACTTCTTTCACTACTCATGGAACCCCACTCATAAGATATAGAATTGGTGATTCAATAACTTTAGCAAACGCTTCAAAGCAATGCTCTTGTGGCTCTATTTTTCCATTAGTGGAAAGTATACAGGGACGTACTAATGATTATATTCTTTCACCTACGCATGGTAAGGTGAATTTGGGTAATATTAGTAACTCGACTAAAGACACCAAAGGGATTGTGTGTTTTCAACTTGTCCAAAATAGTATTGATCATATTGAAGTTAAGCTTGTTATAAATAAAGAATTTGATGCTGTGCAAGAGTCTAACTTTATTTCCGCCTTGCGTGAAAGGATTGGAAAAGAAGTACACTTAAGTATTAATTATGTGGATTATATAGACAAAGAAAAAAGTGGTAAGTTTAGAATTGTTAAAAATAATATTAAAAGTATATAGGGAGTAAGTATTTTGATTATTGCCTATATTGTTAATGTAGATTGGTTTTTTATATCACATAGACTACCAATTGCCTTGGAGGCTTTAACTCAAGGTCATGAAGTACATATTTTTGCTAAAGATACTGGTAGAATGAGTTATCTTGAATCTTTAGGTTTACAAGTTCACTCTATTAATCTTGAAAGAGGAAGTATTAATCCTTTTCAAACACTAAAATTACTTTTTGATTTAAAAAATAAACTTAAAAAAATTCAACCAGATGTGGTTCATTTGGTCACTATTAAACCTGTGCTTATTGGTGGCTTAGCTTCAATTTTGGCTAAAGTGCCTGCTATTGTCTATGCAATTTCAGGGCTTGGCTTTATTTTTACGAATACCATGTTAAAAGCTAAAATTCTACGCTTAGGCATCATTCCTCTATATCGACTTGCACTGAGTGCTAAAAATAAAACAGTTATTGTTCAAAATTTAGATGATTTAAGAATATTAAGACAATATGTTTCTATTCCTGAGTCTCAAACCGTGCTTATTCCTGGCTCTGGTGTAAATCTAGAACAATTTGATTTTCAGCCCTTACCTTTAAAAAATAAAATTGTACTGATGGCTTGCCGTTTATTGGCAGATAAAGGTGTATATGAATTTCATAAAAGTGCCCAATTATTGAAAGAAAAATATTCTGATGTAAGATTTGTTTTAGTGGGAGGTATTGATCCTGATAATCCTGCTTCCTTAACTGAACAAGAGTTAAATGAATGGGTACAAAAAGGAGACTTGGAGTGGTGGGGACATCAAAATAATATGTCTGAAGTTTTGAGCCAAGCCACCGTAGTCGTTTTACCTTCATATCGTGAAGGAATGCCAAAAGTATTATTAGAAGCTCAGGCTTTAGGCCGGCCCATTGTAACTACAGATGTGCCAGGCTGTCGTGAAGCTATAGAAAATGGCAAGACAGGTTTTCTTGCACAGGTGAAAGATGAACACAGTTTAGCGAATGCGATAGAAAAAATGATCATCAATGATGAATTATGTTTAGAGTTTAGTCGCAATGCACGTGCTTTAGCAGAACATAAATTTGATATAAAGCAAGTAGTAAAAACACATATGAATATTTATGAAAACTTAGTACAGAGTCAGCATGCAAACTAAAATACTTGTGACAGGCAGCAACGGTTTTTTGGGACACTATCTTTGTCAGTTTCTAGCTGAACAAAACTATCTAGTTTTAGCTCAAACTCGTAAAGCCCAAACATTTGATCATCCAAATATTCGCAATATCAACTTTGACTTAAATGATAGTTTGGACAAAATTGATCTGAGTAAGATTGAAGTTATTATTCACTGTGCAGGTCGTGCGCATGTCATGAATGAAACTGCTGCATCACCACTTGAAGCATATCGCCAAACCAATGTACAAGGCACATTAAATCTTGCACAAAAAGCGGTAAAAAGTGGCGTTAAACGCTTTATCTACTTAAGCAGTATTAAAGTGAATGGCGAACATACTATCACGCAAGCCTTTCACCCCAATGATGATGTCCACACAGAAGATCCGTATGGTTTATCTAAATATGAAGCAGAACAAGCCTTACTTGCGCTATCTCAACGTACAGGTTTAGAAGTTGTCATTATTCGTCCAGTCCTCATTTATGGCCCTAATGTAAAAGCCAACTTTAAAAGTATGGTGAACTTGGCAAGTAAAAAACTCCCTCTACCAATTGGTTGCTTAGATAATAAACGCAGTATGGTGAGTGTTTATAACTTGGCTGACCTGATTCATACGTGTATGACGCATCCAAATGCCAACCGTGAAGTATTTTTAGCCAGTGATCAGGATGACATTTCAGTCAAACAATTATTTGAAAAATTAGCAAAATATCAAAATAATCAATTGCTAATGCTACCTGTACCAAAAAGCTTGATCAGTTTTATGGCAAGCTTGGTGGGGAAAAAAGCAGTGGCTTCACGTTTATGTTCAGAACTGGTGGTAGATACCACTAAAAATACACAACTTTTAGGTTGGACAGCACCGTATAATGTCGATACAAGCCTAGAAAAAATGTTTAACACAGCGCATCAAAACTGAGCCTAGTCACAAATATGTCCATGCTATCCCTTTTTATTTTCTTTTTACTTGCGTTTGCGATGACCTATTTCATGCGCGCCTACGCCCTCAAGAAAAATATCATAGACAACCCCAATGAACGTAGCTCCCACAGTGTACCTACGCCACGTGGAGGTGGTGTTGCGGTGGTGTGTAGCTACTTATTGGCACTGGCTGTGCTGATATACAGCCAACAATTGACCGTACATATTGGTTTAACCCTGATAGCAGCGGGTTTTGTCATCGCTTTACTTGGTTTTTTAGATGACCATGGACATATTAACTCCATGCTGCGTTTAGCCGTACATTTCTTGGTTGCCATTGGCGTGGTGATCAGCTTGGGTGGCTTTAGCGAAGTTACAGCTTTTAATGGTCTGCAACTCGGCTTTATAGCCAATATCATTGCAGTATTATTTTTGGTGTGGTTGCTCAATCTATACAACTTTATGGATGGCATTAACGGCATTGCTAGTGTCGAAGCCATTACCACTGTCGTTAGCATGGCCATATTGTATTATGTACTGAATACTACATTAAACTCAGACATATTGTGGTTATTGGCAGCCTGTGTATTTGGCTTTTTACTGTGGAACTTTCCCAAGGCTAAAATTTTTATGGGCGATGCCTGTAGCGGATTTCTTGGCCTCACTTTGGGTATTTTGGCGCTCATCGCCCTCAAAGAAAACTTGGCACTGTTTTGTGCGTGGATCATTTGTCTAGGTGTATTTGTGGTCGATGCGACTTATACCTTGATAAAACGCGTATTGAGCGGCTATAAAATGTATGATGCACATCGAAGCCATAGCTATCAAATTTTATCGCGCAAATGCGGGAGTCATACCCCCGTGACGTTGGCGGTTGCTGCGATTAACCTATTGTGGTTATTTCCTATCGCTTATATGACGGTTACACAAGCATGGGCATACCCTGAGTTGGCAGTACTGATTGCCTATATACCATTGTTAATTGTGGCTATAAAATTCAAAGCAGGTCATCCAGATGCTTAATAAACCCAGCTTGTTAATTTTAGGTGCAGGTGGATACGGTTTGGCTGTTGCAGAAGCTGCAGAACTGAGTGGACAATGGCAAGAGATTCTATTTGCCGATGACCGTTGGCCTGCAACACAGCATGTAGATAGCTATAATATTGTGACAAATATTGCCAGTTTGAATCAGCTGGAGATTACGCATCTTCAAGCGATTGTGGCGGTAGGCAATAATGCCTTACGTCAACAATGGCAACAGACCTTGCGAGCCTTGGGTATAGAATTGACATCGGTTATTCATCCACACAGCATGATTAGTCCAACCGCTCAAATCGGTCTAGGGGTCAGTGTGATGGCAGGGTGTGTAATTAGTCGTAAAACTGTGATCAATGACGGTGTAATTTTAAATATTGGTACATTATTAGATCATGATGTGGTTATTGAGCAATTTGCCCATTTAAGCGTGGGGGTAAAAGTCGCAGGTGGTCAAACTATCGCCGCACATTCATTTTTAGAGGTTGGAACCTGTATTCTGCATTAAAGTAATACGGTGTTTTAAAATTCAAATATTAATAATTGTATATTTATGAAATCCATTATCGAACCTGCTGTAGAATCCCCCCGCTTAGTCAAACTTGCATTTTTAATGGTGCTGGACTTTTGTATATTTCCTGTCTTGCTGTGGCTATGTTATGCCATCCGCCAGTTTGACCTAGGGGCAGAAGTGGTGCCCAACTTGGCTTTTGGTTCGGTATGGGCAAGTGTGATTGCCGTTGTATCGCTGTTTATTTTTGGGGTGTATCGCTTTATTGTGCGCACCTACAGCGAACTGTTTATGGTCAAATTGGGGTTGGGTACCTCTTTGACTGTGGCAGGGTTGTATGCGTTGGCTTACTTTACCGATGCCTTTATTCCCACTTCTATTCCGCTTATGTTCGGATTTCTCATGTTCGCATGGGTTTGGTTTAGCCGTGGTTTTATTCGCTTTATCGTGCGTTCTTATTTACAAGCCGATGTACAAAAAAAACGCATCGCGATTTATGGTGCAGGCAATGCTGGACAGCAAATTGCAGCAGCGCTATACAATTCCGATGAACACTTACCCGTGATGTTTATTGATGATGATCCCTCACTCACTGGGCAACAGTTGGGTCGTTTGAAAGTCTACGACGCAGACAGCGCATTAAAATTACTGGCTAAAAAAAATGTCGATGAAATCTTGATTGCACTGCCTTCTGTCGGGCGGATGCGTAAAAGTGAGATTGTCAAATTTTTAGAACCTGCACATATTAAAATTACCGAAATTCCAGGATTAACCAAACTGGTCGATGGCGAAATTCGCGTATCAGATATTCAGGAAGTCGATATTATTGACTTGCTCGGGCGTGACCCTGTGCCGCCTGTACCCGAATTGTTGGCTAAGAATATTCAAAACAAAATGGTCTTGGTCACAGGCGCGGGTGGTTCCATTGGTTCTGAACTGTGTCGCCAAATTGTCAAAAATAAACCCAAAGCCTTGGTGATTTATGAACTGACCGAATTTGCGTTGTATAGCATTGACAAAGAATTACGATTAAATAGCGATGTCACGATTATCCCGATTTTAGGTTCAGTGCTCGATCAGGCCAAACTAGAGCGAGTGATGGAACAGTATAGGGTTCAAACCGTGTACCATGCGGCTGCTTACAAACACGTGCCCTTGGTAGAATGTAACCCATTGGCAGGTTTGAAAAACAACGCCATTGGTACAGCATTTAGCTTAAATGCAGCGGTCAAAACAGGTGTAGAAACCTTTGTGCTCATTTCTACCGATAAAGCCGTGCGTCCGACCAATGTCATGGGGGCGTCTAAACGTATGGCAGAATTGTATTGTCAGGCGATGGCAGAAGCGCAAGATCAGACCCAAATTAGCATTGTCCGTTTTGGGAATGTTTTGGGTTCATCGGGTTCGGTGGTGCCGTTGTTTAAACAGCAAATTGCCAAAGGTGGGCCCATTACCGTGACTCATCCTGAAGTCACCCGTTACTTTATGACCATTCCAGAAGCCTCGCAATTGGTGATTCAGGCGGGTGCTTTAGGTCAGGGGGGCGATGTATTCCTGCTGGATATGGGGGAACCTGTACGCATTCAGGACTTGGCCCGTCAAATGATTGCACTGAGTGGTTTAAAAGTACGAGAAACAGGCAGTCAGGAAGGTGATATTGAAATTCAATATTCAGGCTTACGCCCAGGCGAAAAACTTTACGAAGAATTGTTGATTGATGCCGATAATACCGAAGTGACCCAGCACAGTCGTATTTTACGTTCTTATGAAAAAATGTATCCGTTGGATGAATTGCTGATGGTGTTCGAGCGTATGCATGACTTAACCGCAATTCAAAGTGATATCGACTGGGCTTTAGCACAGCTTGAACACTACGTGGATGGTTATGCCCGTGGGACAGAAATTAAGGTGAACTAAATTTCAAAAACTAAGTTGAAGTAAGTCAGTTCAACTTGTTGATGAGTAAAATTTAACTAAAAAATTTGTGTGAAATTAGGTATCTGAGATGATTAAAAAAGCCATTTTACCCGTTGCAGGTTTAGGCACCCGTTTTCTGCCAGCCAGTAAAGCCATTCCCAAAGAAATGGTGACTGTGGTCGATCGTCCTGCGATTGAATATGTAGTACGGGAGGCAGTTGCAGCAGGGATTGAGCAAATTATTTTGGTGACCCATTCCTCTAAAGCCTCCATTGAAAACTACTTTGACCGTAACTTTGAGCTAGAAACCACTTTGGAACAAAAACAAAAACTGGATTTGCTCAAAGAAATTACCGAAATTTTACCTGCACATGTCAGTGTCGTGAGTGTACGTCAGCCACAACCTTTAGGCTTAGGGCATGCGGTTTTATGTGCTAAATCTGTAGTGGGCAATGACGCCTTTGCAGTGCTGTTACCCGATGTATTGGTTAAAGATGATGCTGCACAAAATGACTTGGCACGCATGATTCAGCGTTTTGAGCAAAGCCATGCCGCACAGATTATGGTCGAAGCAGTGCCAGATCATTTGGTCGATCAATACGGTATTGTCGATGTAGCCACAGCACCTGCTGAAGGTGAAAGTACCGTGATGCAGGGCATTGTCGAAAAACCCGCAGTAGGCACGGCACCTTCTAATTTATCGGTGGTAGGGCGTTATGTCTTGCCTGCAGAAATTATGACTTTGCTCGAAAACACCCTTAAAGGGGCAGGCAATGAAATTCAATTGACCGATGCGATTGCCATGTTGCAGCAAAATAGTGTGGTGGAAGCTTACCGTATGCAAGGTCAGACTTTTGACTGTGGCAGTAAGTTGGGTTACTTAAAAGCAGTGTTGCATTATGGGCTCGATCATCCAAAATTAGGCGATGATTTTAAAGCCTTGATTCAAGAGTTAAAGATTGAATCTTAAAGGTGATTAAGGGGGGAAAGATTAGAAAATCTTTCCTAGCCTCCCTTCTTACGCAAGAATTTAAAGCAGTGCTTAAACTCTTGCTCAGGGAGGAACCCACGTGAAGTAAACGGCATCAACCAATACACAGGAACACATTTTGAAAGTCGCAGTCTTTGGAAAAACCCTCTATGCAGGCGTGATGTCTGCACTCTTGGCAGAATGTGGGCATCAAGTCTATTGGTGCGATATCTTTCAGGATGCTTCCCATCCACTCGAACAGCAACATCTCAGCTTTCAAGACCAAGCCTTGAGCCTGTTATTACAACAACAATGCAGCAAAGGCTTTTTACACTATTGTGATTTTGCTGCATTGCCTTTAGATGTGGATGTGTATCTACTCAGTTTGAACCCGACTGAAGAAGCACATGCTTTAACGGTATTGGGGCAGTTGCAACAACGTCCGATCATTCACCCTAAATTGATGATCAATGCCTCGACTTTGGGTTTAAATGGCACACAGCGCCTGCAAAAAATCTTGCCACAAGATGACTGGATGTATTTGCCCGACATGATTCAAGAGGGCAATGCCATTCAAAGTATGACCCGCGCACAGCAACTCACGGTGGGTTGTGAAAATGAACGTGCGCAAGTCAAACTCAAAGAATTACTCCGCCCTTTATTTCCACGTGCACAGCAATACCTGTTTATGCCCGTGTTGGATGCAGAATTTACCAAACTGAGTATTTCAGGTATGTTGGCAACCCGTATCAGTTATATCAATGACTTGGCGGTGGTGGCAGAAAAATTGGGGATTGATATTGAGCATGTGCGGCAGGGTATGGCGGCAGATAGCCGTATTGGTGCATCGTATATGTATCCTGGTGCGGGGTTTGGTGGTGAAAACTTTAGCCATGATATTCAGACTCTGGCCAGTACCGTATCCACCACAGGGGTAAAAAGTCAGCTGTTGGCGCAGGTTTGGGACATTAACGAACAACAAAAAGAACTCTTGTTTAGAAAGCTGTGGAATTATTATCAGGGCGATTTAAACGGCAAAACTGTGGCCATTTGGGGTGCAGCCTTTAAAGAAAATACCGCAAGGGTGCAACATTCTCCCATTCATGTGATGTTGCCTGCGTTGTGGGCGCAGGGTGTGACGGTCAAATTGCATGACCCACAAGCCTTGCCTGAAATTGTGGCCCAGTATGGTCAGCGCGATGATCTGATTTTATGTACAGACCAATACCAAGCCGTCGAAGGCGCCTCGGCATTATGTGTGCTGACCGCTTGGAAACAGTACTGGAGTTTGGCTTATCCAACTTTGTTGCAGCAGATGCAGCATCCGCTGATTTTGGATGGTCGTAATATTTATGATCCTGAATTTGTGAAGGCACAAGGTTTTGCTTATATGGGAGTCGGTCGCTAATGATGGGTACCACAACATCACAGGCAAATAATCAGCCACAGCAAACCGCCTTGCAGCAATTACAACAATTGCAGCAACAGTTTCAGCAGCTGCATTTAAATCAGCTGTTTGCTCAAGATCCACAGCGTTTTCAGCGTTTCTCGGTGGCTTTGGACAGCGTGCTGTTTGACTATAGCAAGCATCGGATTGACGCCAAGGTGTTGCAGACCCTGGTTCGGTTTGCACAGCAGAGTCAGCTTACTGAGTGGATTCAACGTTTATTTTCAACGGCAACAGGCTCAGAGAAAATCAACTATACCGAACAGCGCGATGCGATGCATTGGGCCTTGCGTTTACCCGCAGCTAGCATAGCAGCAAGCTCTTCCGAACAGACCGATGCCTACGCTGCATTGACTGAGCAAGTGCATACCCAGCTTGAGCGTATGTATGCCTTGGTGGAAAAAATCCATGCAGGCCAATACCGTGGTGCCACGGGTGAAGTGATTCAGGATGTGGTCAATATTGGTGTGGGTGGCTCAGATTTAGGCCCATTGATGGTGACCCAAGCCTTATCTGATTTTAAAGTGGCAACTGAAAAACCACTGAATGTACATTTTGTGTCCACCATGGATGGCAGCCAGCTATCTGAATTGCTGCATCGTCTGCGTCCTGAAACTACTTTATTTATTATTTCGTCCAAGTCTTTTGGCACCATTGATACCTTATCCAATGCGCAAACGGTGAAACAATGGCTAGAAAAGGCCTTGGGTACACATGCGCAAATTCTGAAACATCACTTTATTGGGGTATCCACCAAAGCCGATAAAATGACCGCTTGGGGCATTTGTCCTGAAAATCAGCTCTTGCTTTGGGATTGGGTGGGTGGTCGCTATTCGCTATGGTCGTGTATTGGCTTACCGATTGCCCTGACCATTGGCGTTGCGGGTTTTCAGCGGTTTTTAGCAGGTGCACACGCGGTTGATCAGCATTTTCAAACGGCTGCATTTGATCAGAACATCCCAGTGTTGATGGGTTTGTTGGGCGTGTGGAACAACAACTTTCTCAACATTCAAACTCATGCAGTATTGCCTTATGATGGACGTTTAAAATACTTCGCTTCGTATTTACAGCAACTGGAAATGGAATCGAATGGCAAGTCGATTCAGCGTAATGGCGAGGCGGTGAGCTTGGATACTTGCCCGATTGTTTGGGGTGAGGTCGGACCGAATGCACAGCATGCATTCTATCAATTGTTGCATCAAGGGACACATGCGGTCAGCTGTGATTTTATTGCCCCTGTGCAGCGTTATAATGCCAATCAATTTACCTATGCGGAAAATGCTGAGGCTTTGGTAGAGCAGCATCATTTGGCCTTGTCCAACTGCTTGGCGCAGTCGCGGCTTTTGGCCTTTGGTAATCAGGCTTTAGATCAGCAGGAATTAGATGGCTTAGCTGCGTATAAGCAGTACAGTGGTAATCAGCCAAGTAGCAGTATTTTATTGCAAGAACTCAATCCGTATAGCTTGGGCATGTTGATTGCCTTGTATGAACACAAAGTCTTTGTACAATCGGTGCTGTGGAATATCAATCCTTTTGACCAATGGGGCGTAGAAAAAGGTAAGGAAATTGCCAATCAGCTTTTGCCTATTTTAAATGGGCAGCAGCAGGATTTATCCGCACTCGATGCATCGACTCAAGGTTTATTAAAAATTTTATTAGGAAAAATAGATGGTTAATGTATTAGTAACAGGCGGTGCTGGCTATATTGGTTCACATACCTGTGTCGAGTTGCTGAATGCAGGGCATAGTGTGGTGGTGCTAGACAATTTATGCAACAGTTCGGCAGAGTCTTTAGCACGTGTGCAGCAACTGACGGGCAAAACCTTGCAGTTTATTCAGGGTGATATTCGTGATGCTGCTGCTTTGGATGCTGTGTTTGCTGCACATCAAATTGATGCAGTGATTCATTTTGCAGGACTCAAAGCAGTGGGAGAAAGCCAACAAATTCCACTGAGCTATTTTGACAACAACATTGCAGGTTCAATTAGTCTGGTTCAGGCGATGCAACGTGCGCATGTGTTTAAACTGGTGTTTAGTTCATCGGCCACGGTGTATGATGAAGCCAATATTTCGCCGTTGAATGAAGAGATGCCAACGGGCATGCCAAGCAATAACTATGGTTATACCAAACTGATAGTAGAACAGCTTTTACAAAAAGCAGCCCTTGCTGATGAGCGTTGGTCGATTGCATTATTGCGTTATTTTAACCCTGTGGGGGCACATCAAAGTGGTCAAATTGGTGAAGACCCACAAGGGATACCCAATAATTTGATGCCTTATGTCACACAGGTGGCAGTCGGCCGTCGTGATAAGTTGTCAATTTTTGGCAATGATTATGACACGGTAGATGGTACAGGTGTGCGTGATTATATTCATGTGGTTGATTTGGCCAATGCACATTTATGCGCATTGAATCATCGTTTAAAAACGCAAGGATGCCGTGCTTGGAATATTGGTACAGGCAATGGGATTTCAGTAAAACAAATTCGAGATACTTTTGAGAGGGTAAATGGTATTGAGATACCCTTTGAATATGTACCTCGTCGAGAAGGTGATGTTGCAACTTCATTTGCTGATAATGCCCGTGCTGTCGCAGAGTTAGATTGGCAGCCTCAATATGGTTTAGAAGATATGTTGAAGGATAGCTGGAACTGGCAAAAGCAAAATCCAAATGGATACAACTAAGATTTAAATTTAGTGTATAAATTCATTAAAGACAGTATGGCAAATTTTGTATTTGCCATACTTCTAACTATTTAACTTAAGTCGTGAGTCGTGTATTGATTGTGCAAAAATAATAATAGATCTTATCTTTTGTTTGAAAAAAATCGTTATCATATGTGAAAGATAAATTGACTGAAATAATATATGAAATATCAAACTCTTAGGGTTTTATCATTTGCCATTTTTTCTTCTCTAGCTCTGCCAGTTTACGCTCAAGGGATCATTTTGAATAATGATGATCTACGTACAGATCTAAATTGGCTGAATCAGCAAGGTGTGATCCAAATTAGCACTTCGACTTGGCCATTGAGTGGCGAAGAAATTCAGCGTGCATTATCCACTGCGAAAATTGAAAACACTGCTCAGCAGAAAGTTGTCAATTCGGTTATGGCAAATTTAGAAGCAGAAAATACCTCTATTAAGCTCGCTTTATTTGCTGAAACAGATCCACAAAATATCCCGCAAAAATTTGCAGATGAGCAAAAATCGCAATATCAAGCGGCACTTGAATTGAATGCAGGTGGAACGCAGTGGGATGCAAAATTGCGAGTAAATGCTGAAAAAGATCCAATCATTGATCATGGACAAGATGTCAATGTGGAAGGCTCATATCTTGCTGGTAAATTGTGGAATCAATGGTTGATTGCGGGTCAAATCCCTACCTATTGGGGTCCTGGACATGATGGTAGCTTAATTCGTGGTGATGCGAGTCGCCCTGTTTATGGTTTGACCATGCAGCGTGCTGAACAACAGGCCTTTGAAACAAAGTGGCTGTCATGGATTGGTCCTTGGCAATATCAAGCTTTTGCAGGTCAATTAGATGATTACGATGCAATTCCCGATGCCAAATTATTAGGATTTCGTTTAACTGCACAGCCATTGCCGTACTTGGAGCTTGGTGCTTCTCGAATTCTTCAATGGGGAGGTGAGGGGCGCTCAGAAAGTTTTGACTCATTATGGAATGCAATTAAAGGTAATGACAACTTTTATGATGGCGATCTAGATAAGTCTAATCAAATTGCAGGTTTTGATGCACGCCTTAATTTAAACCACTGGAGTGGTGTCCCGATTAGCCTTTATGGGCAATATGTAGGTGAAGATGAAGCTGGGCTTCTTCCTTCAAAAAAAATGTATTTAGCAGGGGTAGATTATTCTTCACAATTGAATAATTTACCTTTCCAGGTGTATGCGGAATGGACTGATACTCGAACCAATGGCGACGTACAAGGTATTTCCTATAATCACTATATTTATCAAGATGGCTATTATCAACACGGCTTCCCGTTAGGGCATACCATGGGTGGGGATGGTCAAATGCTAAGTCTCGGTGGAGACATTCGCTTTGATGTTATGAATCGCTTAAATGGTCGAGTAATGATGGCCAAAGTGAATCAGTCAAATTCAATAAATAATCATGCATTTGCGCAAAAAGATGAAATTAAAGCTTTAGATCTTACTTGGACACATTACTTAAAACCAAATGCGCCATTGAAACTGAATGGATGGGTGAGTGATTCTGATGTCTATGGTCAAGATGCGGGAGTGTCTATCGGAGTCGAAATTCCATTGGATCGTTCACTATTTTAATCAGTCGTCAGCTTAAATAGAATTTCTTTCTAGTTAAGCTAAAAATAAACCATTCAACTTATATGATAAGTTGAATGGTTTTTTATTAGCATGCAGAAAAATTTACCCTTGAATCAACTGCGTTAATTCATCGACATAATCTTGCATTGGTTTTGGATTTTGGTCTTTACGGCTTTCAATGTTGAGACGTAATAAAGGTTCAGTATTGGAAGCACGTACATTTAGACGCCATGCACCAAAAGTTAGGCTGACACCATCTGTTTTATCAATCGCAGGATTTTGATCGGCAAAGTGATCAAAAATCTTTTGAATGGTGGCTTGAGTATCCGCAACTTTAAAATTGATTTCACCCGAACAAGGGAACTTTTCAATCATGCCTTCAACCAGTGAAGACAATGTTTGCTGGGTTTCTGAGAGTACAGAAATCGCCAATAACCAAGGAATCATACCACTGTCACAGTAAGCAAAATCACGGAAGTAATGATGCGCTGACATTTCACCGCCATATACTGCATTGTGCTCACGCATTTTTTCTTTAATGTATGAATGCCCTGATTTAGACTGAATCGCTTCACCTTGGTATTGTTCAATCACATCAAAGGTATTCCAAACCAGACGAGGGTCATGCACAATTTTCTCACCAGATTGTTTCAGTAAGAATGCTTGTGCCAATAGACCGACAATATAATAGCCTTCAATGAATTGGCCTTTCTCATCAAATAAGAAGCAGCGGTCAAAGTCGCCATCCCAAGCGATACCCATATCTGCATGATGTTCAATCACCGCATTACGGGTGCTGTCACGGTTTTCAACTAAAATCGGGTTGGGAATACCATTCGGGAAGGTGCCATCGGCATCGTTGTGAATTTTGACAAATTCAACAGGCATATTGAACTGTTTAAATTTTGCTTCAATGGCATCAACCACATGGCCCGCAGCACCATTACCAGCATTCATGACTAATTTGAGTGGGCGAATTTTGGCAGGATCAATATAAGACATTAAATGATCAATATATTCAGGAAGAATATTGTATTTTTCAGTTTTGCCTTTTGTGGTAACTTCATTAAAGTTGCCTGATTCAGCCAATAAACGAATTTCTTTTAACCCTGAATCCGCTCCAATCGGACGTGCATTTTCACGGACCAATTTCATGCCGTTGTAGTCCATTGGATTGTGGCTCGCAGTAATTTCGATACCACCTTGCACATCTAGATGAAAGGCACCGAAATAGACTTCTTCAGTCCCTGTCATGCCTAAATCTAATACATCAACACCCGCATCATTTAAGCCTTTGATGGTGGCTTGTTTTAAATCTTCACTGCTGAGGCGGATGTCGCAGCCCATCACAATCTTGTTTGGTTGATAAATTTGCCCATACGCACGACCAATTTTATAAGCAATCTCTTCATCGAGTTCTGTACCAAGTTTGCCGCGAATGTCATAGGCTTTAAAGCAAGTTAGTTTTGTCATGTAATCCTGCAATATCCCTCAAAAAAGGAAAAGATATAAATATATATTTTAAAGATGAGCATCTGATATACACATCTCAGCTAAGCATTTTAACAGCCTGAATAGGTCTTTATTCAAAAATTACCGATAGACATCCTTTATGGGAAAAATACTTCAATGTTTACAGTATATGCCATCAATAAATGATATATCTACCGCATGATTTTTAATCGTATTATTTAATATCAATTGAATGTGGAATGCCCCAGGATAGATAGGTGTCTGATGATATTCAGCCGCCATAGCTCTATTTCTTCCGAAGTATATGTCATTGATGTCTGTGACTTTTTAGGATGATTAATAGTTTTAAATAATCCCCATTCTGAAAGTATTTCCTTAGCAGGCCAACGTAAAGAGAGTCTCACAATCTCTAGTGTAAGTTTCTTGATGACCTCTTGACTAGGATGCGTGTCAGAATTCCATTGAATTATTAGAGTAGAAATACTCTTCGCACGATCATCAAGATCAATTTCAAAAATACTTGAAGCTCTGTCTTGATATTTGAATCTGAACTCAAGCAATGTTCGGGGATGATCTTTATGAATATAGTGTAGCCGCGATTTACCCACTTTGGGTAATCGATGGTAATGTGGATCTTCAGAGTCTAATACAATAACCTTTGACTCATTTAAGCCTATGATCATTTCTTTGAATGCAGTAAGGCTTTCACTGTAATATTCTAGATATTGAAGATCATCTGCGAGGCCCATGAATTCACCTTGTCCAAGGGTCCCTAATATTGATGGTTCATCTGTCGCAACGACATCTGGATCATCAAAGGTACCTCGTTCTTCCCCATATGACTTGTTCATCCCCTTGAGTTTTATATAGCGTTTGGCAGTACGGATTGGTTGCTGAAAACTTAACAGTACTGGTTCAGATTTAATAATTACCGTACCTTTATCTGAACTTGCTTCCTGTAGATCATCAATAGCCGGTTCTTCTGGCGTTTTTTCAATGCGATAGCTACCCTTTGTTGTATTGGTCGTTTCGTTTTGTTTTTGGATAAATTGAGAGCTAGAAAACTCAACCAGCTTAGGAAGTTTGGGTTGTATATTTTTAATTTCAAGAATTTCATTGATATAAATCTGATCTGATTCTTTTGAATAATAGGCTTTTACCGTAATTTCTGTATTTCTTAAAGACGGACAGCTAAAGTCGAAATTCCATTTCTCTCTTGATTTGTCTTGATATTTTTGTGAAATTAAGTGGGCGGCAATACTTTTATAGCAGGCTTTAATTTCACGATTAACTAGGATCCAAGCGAGAACACTGCGTATTTCAACAGAGTTATAAAGCGTAGTAGGAAAACTTTTTGACACCAATTCATGAATGATGTAATGATCTTTGTTTATTTTTTTGACAGCAAACTCTGCATCCAAAAATTCAGGATTGAACACATTACGGGCAAAGTATGCATTATGAAAAAACAAGGCACGGGCAAGTTCAAGCTTGGGTAAATGCACTAAGGTATTTTCATAGCGATGATCAAGATCAGTCATGATCTGAGACAACTGATTTTGTTGGCTGTAGATGTTGCATGTATTGTGCCAGCGTCTGAGATGTTCAATTTTATATGTCAGAATGAGTGGATCTGCCGATTTGTACTCTGGAGTTGGTTTTAAACATCTTTGACGTGCAAGTAAATGCATATTTGAGAATCTAACCCCGACAGGATATTTTTTTTTTCGACATCAGGTCGTTGAGCTGAAGTTCGATCATCCAAGCTTTGTTTTTTTGTTCTCTATAAATAGTCCCCATGGAACGAATAAAGGCATTCTCAGGAAAATTTTTCAGCATTATTACACCTTAATAATCTGATCATATTGTATGACCTGGTTGAGGAAGTTTTGGGTTTCTTTTGTCATTCTGTCTGTTGTTAAGCCAGCTTTTCTGAGTAATACCCACAAGGGGATAGACTCATTTTTGAGTTTATTTAGCAGAAGTTCACGTGATAAGCGCCGAATTTGATAGCAGCTGACATCTTCTTGGTATTTGCTTAGAAATTTTGCGATTAATGGTAAGTTATCTAAATTCTTTTCAATAGTTGATGGGCTTTTTAATTGTTTGATCCACCAGGTTCTTGTTCTTCGAGGAGAGTCAAGGTTTTCCAGCAATTGTTGGTGTAAGCGAAGTAATGTTTTGACGCCTTCCCAATCACGTTGTTTCCAATTGACTTTTTTCCCAGATGGAATAAATGGCATCTGTTTCTGAGCATTGGTTTCTACTAGCCATTTTTTATCATTACGGTATAACCAAGCATACAGGGCTGTATTTTGTCGTCTTGCATTCACAATAGAGGTTTGTGCTAAAGCAGTTAACCATAAATGACGTTGGGTATGGATAACTGTGGGTTGTAACTTTTCGCCTACGGTGTTGTCACAGAAGCTTGTTGGCGTAGGTGAATATGCTTTCACCACTTTGAGAATCTCTTGAAAAGTCCAAGACTTCCCACCGTAAAATGCTTCAATCACGATGAAATGTTCTAAGTAAGAAAAACTGCGTCGATGTTTTCTAAACATATGATGAAGCCAGCTATTTTCCGTACACAGATCACCTAGTCCATGCTGTATTAGAAATGACATCGGCCAACGTTGCATAATCTTTTGGTAAATGAGTTCATGTACTATGTGATGTTTGCCTTTGACCATATGATGTTTTAAGGCAAGGTCTTTATAAAAAAGTGTCCATTGCGTTAAGTTAGCAGACGGGGTGTTTGTAAGTGAACAAAGTTCAATGGCTTTTTGTGCAATCAAAATTTCATCTAGGGAGGCGGGTTCTTGGGCATGTGTTGGACAGTTCTCTAAACAAGCGGCTTTGAATTCATGCTTATGGACGGGTCTATATTGCACGCTACTATTGAGGAGTTTCCCATGTTGAGGACAGCAACTAACACCTGGAATTTGCCACAGTCTAGACCAATACCATTCGCCATAGCTTTGTAATTGTTCTTCGAAACATCGAGGACAGTAGCGTAAGTATTCCGGAATATTAACTTTTGATGCATTGAGTCCTACAGCTAAGTGCAAAGCACCATGCGATGCTCCTTGCATGAAATGTAAGCAGTTTTGGCGTCTTTCTTCGGGAATAAAGCAAGCATATATTGGGAATAGTGTGTGTTTATCAATAAGATGATTTAAATCATAAAGTCTTTGGGGTAGCCAGTGCAAAATTTTTTCAAGATGACATGGCAGATCTACCGTTGCAGAAACTTTACGATTTTGAAACACTTCATCAAGGAGTTGTTTCGGGCTACTGAGGGCCAAACGTATTCCAGCACGTGCTACAGTACTGTAGATCAACTCATCAGGATAAGGCGTGGGAAAATTAAACATGTTGATGACTCTCCCTGAGCCATTGCTCAATATCAATTACATACCCTGTGTGATCTTTCAGGTGTTGATAAAATGAAAGAAGAGGGTCTTTTTGACTGTATTGAAAACGTAAGTCAGCATTATCTAACTGATGCCATGCTGCAGCTTTGATGGTAGGTTTTCGAGGGGATTGGAGCGCTTTTTTCTGATCATTTTCCATGACTTTTTCGAGGTCATTTTCATCTTTGAGCCATTGCATAATCACAGGCAACAAAGTTTGCATGTCTGTATTTGGATAAGACTGAAATGCTCTTTTAATCATGTTTGGGAGTAGATCTGATTGATACCCCAATTCAACCAATAGTCGATGCAGACGAATCGCCTGTGAGTTTCCATCATAGATATCGACATCATCTTTCTCGCCATGTTCTTGTCTAATCTTTTCCTGCAAGTACAGTAATTTTTTGTCGACTTCGGGGATACTTAAGTCTGAGTACTGTGCAATTCTTTGAGGATCCCCACTGCGTAATGCCTCAATCATGGCATGGATTGGGATCATATCTTGCATGTAGGTGGTTTCTAGCAGTCTGATCGTAATACGTTCTACCCCAGTCTCGATCGCTCTGATCTGAGCCAATACAAACAGTTTCACCACCACATCTGGTATACCTTGTGATAGTTTATACCAACATTCCCGTATATCTTCAGATAGAGAAAGATCTGCTTTAGTCAGCCATTGATATTTCCAAAGTGTATCTGTAAACCCCACCCATTCAGACTTGATCACTTGCTGAGTGTGAGGAGAAACACTATTTTTTTCATTTTTGATCGGCTCCCATAATACTGCCCCAAATCCAATTGCTCTTCGAGCTGATCTGAAATCAGCATCAAATATAGGGCGTGCTTTTGGTGTACCGACCATTACAACAGGTAAGCTGATGATATTGACGAGGGTGACGAAAAAATTAAGCATCTTTTTCTCTCCCCCAGATTTATTAACGCTCAAATGTTGAATTTCATCGATAATTAATAAGCCAATCGCGTGAAGATTGGCAATTTGGCTCATTAGATGCATCAGCGTTTCAACACCATGCCTTTTTAAAGCATATTTTCTTTCATAATCTGAGCCAATTGCAGAATCCACAGCTCTGAAAAAATGTAAGCATAAACTTTTTAATGATCCATCGTGTGGACAGTCAATTTTAAGATAGACAATTTGGGTGAAGTTATATTTTTCGTGAAAAATGACCTGAGGATATGTTGCTAGAATTCGATTTAATGTGGTGGTTTTTCCACTCCCTGAGCAGCCAATAAAAGACATACTCTTGGCAGTCGATTGTGCTGTTTTAAATCGAAACGCATGGATATCCCCTGTCATCATTCGTTCGTAACCATTTTGCAGGTGAGTAGCTAATTCACCTTTTTCAAGATTACGTGCGACATATCCATCACGAATCATAATGCCAAGCTTTTGCTCAAGTGAATAGTGTCTTGAAATAGGCAGAAAAAAACTATTCATGAGCTGAGAAATCAGATGACTTCTAACCACTCCGGGTTCATGTTTCTCAAGCGGACTAATATCTACTGTACATTTCAAGGCTGTTTTAATATCGTTGAAATTACGTATTGGCGGCAATGCTTCTATAAGTGGATTGCCTTTATATTGACCAAAGCTCGGTTGATAAATGGCGTTGACTTTCATCTTTTTTCCTCACTTTAATCATCATCGAATAATTGATCAAAAAATGCAGGTCGATCGTATTGATCCTGGTCATCTGTGTGTGCTTTACCTTTTGAAAAAGAAACGATATTGCTTGGTCGTTCTTGATTTGATTTACAGGTAGGCACTGATTCTTTGAGCACTTCTCTTTCTTGGTCGCGTGCCTTTATACGATTCTCTTTAATGGTTGAAAGGCGATCAGCATTGCTTCGGGTTGATTGTCGTGTCGATTCAAGGGCTTTTTGAATGATTTCTTCATTTGAACGTTCTAATTCAGCACGGGCAATTTGTAATGAGGTATGGTAATTTGCCTGGCTAGACTTTTGCTCCTTCTTAACTTTCCAAACTTCCCAAAAACTACAGCCTATAAATTCTCTTGAACGTTGTGCTAATTGTGCTTCCCAATACTCAGAGTTAGGCTGCGAAAAAAACACATATATTTTTTCAGCATTAGCCGGATCATAGGCTATGGTTAATTTTTGTGGGCGCTGTATTGATGTAGAGCGATGCATCCAACCATTTTCTAAGATTTCTTTACAAATATAGTAAACACCAAAAACTTTAAGGCCTAAATGCGACAGTGTAGCTTCAGTCCGTGGGAGGAGAGCAATGTAGATCGCACGTTCAGAAGCTGTTCTTAATTTACCAGTCCTATTTTGGATCCCCCAATTCCACAGATGTAATGGAATATTTGGAAGATCTGTCGGCATATCGATATCACGATCATAAGATCTGATTTCATGCGTCTGATTATGCATTAACACAGAATTAAGTATAATCTTGGTAAACTCATGTATAGTCAGAGTAGCATCTAGCCGATAATCTTTACCCCCACGTTTCTTTTCTTTAATAGGTTGTACAACACCTGGTGCATAGGGTTTAAAGTCAGCCTGTATGGTACGAAAATATCGCTCGATAATCCCTTTAAGATCACCTCGATATGCAGGGGCATTTTCAATTCGGAGAGCAAAACTTTTTTCTAGGTGTTCAATTTGATGACCGAGTAGTTCACCACGATCTGCTAAAATGGCTTCAGGTAAACCGATGCAAGGCCAATCCTCAGAACGTATTTCACGGCCAAAACTTTGACAATATTTGACTTTGTCACACATGGCAACACGTAGAACTTGCATGCTCGTAACATATGATGGATTTTCGAGACCAACATACATACCGGTCACCATACGACTAAATTCATCTATCATAAAATAGACAGTTGGCCGACCAATAATGCATGAGCGATCAGAGTCAGAAATGAGATATATATCTGCAATTGTTGCGTCAATTTGATATCGAGAACCTGGCCCTGAAACTTGTGAATTTGTTGTAGACAATAAAGGTCTGTTATCTTTCAAATATTGAATTTGAGGAGAACGCTTTTTAAGCCTAAAAGTGCGGCTAAAATCTCTTTCATAAAAATATTTAAATTGCCAAAAAGAAGGATACTCAGTCTTTGGTATATCAGGGTATTCCTCCTGATACAGTATCAGAAATTTACGGTAAGCGTATTTAATGGAAATTTTTTTGTCATTGAGTAAGTATTGATTGATAACTTTCTTAAATAATTTTTCCACGCTTTTATCAATTAATGCACCTGTACCAACAGAAATAACACGTGGTCGACCTAATTTTTTTTCAGTGACGGTTTTTTTTATCCCTTTTCCACCAGAATTATAATATTGAGGAATAAGCGCATTAGGTGTCATACCACGTTGCCAATAGCATCGTAATAGACGATAAATCGTTTGTTTAGTCGCGATTTTTTGTTGTACAACTTGTTCAATTAGATAAGCTCGTTCTTTAGGATCATAAAAGCGTTCATGCTCAATAATTCTTTTAATTATGGCAAAGTTTTGATCACGTTTTATCTGGTAAATAGATCCTGTATCTACAGAGAGTAAACAGAGATCTGAAAATGGGTCATGTGCTAGTTGGGCTTGACCAGAGATAACGTGTTGTTTAAGTTCAGAAATTGGGATAAGTTCAGGCAAGGCTTTATTAGACTGTATATCCATCCACACTAAATACTGAGGGTATATTTTTAGAATCCGAAATAAAACATGATCTAATTGATAAACATTATTCACCTGAAACATTGCGAAGTTTCTCCAAATGTTGAATGTTTCCGATCTCAATGTCACGACCACAAATCTTTCTATAGCCTTTAGTGATATCGAAAAGAAAATAGCGCTGAGCAAGCAATTCCCTAATTTCTAGAAGAGAGGCACCTGCTTCCATTGAGTAGTGAGTATCAAGATATTTTGATAGCTCTATCAGTGTAAGTTCAGGTTTTTGAAGAAAATAATTTTGGTAGAAATCCATTTTTGAGAAGGTGTAGATATCATTATTTACTTTATTCAAGGGATATAGCCATTTAATATTATCTATAGCTGTAGATGAAATATCTTTTTCTGTAAAGAGAAACCAAGGTATGTTTTTTTGCTCCCAATAACGTCTCTCGAGTTCTAATTGAGCAATGGTCCTTTTTTGATCTAGGTGTATCGACTTAAGCGCTTTTACAACAAAGCAAGGGGGCTTTAGAGGAGAGTGATTGACGATAAAAAATGTTGAGGTAAGGATTTGATGGACATTTTTTTCAATAGGGTGTGGAATTTTTAGATCTTCAGCAATTTGAACAGTAGTTTCAAGATCGAGTGGGATTTGCTCCCGTATATCTTCAATATCCTGAATTCTATCTAGTGCTAAAAATAGTGCTAATTCTAAGTCAGAAAATAAATGGTGAGTCCTTTGGGTCTTATAACCATATACACGACTCGATCTTTCAGTCAGCGACTTATTATCTCTGACATTCAAAAAAGGCTTGTATGTATCTAATTGCCCTTGACCACGTCCTTCTTGCAGCCAACGTAATTGTTGTTGTCTTGAAACCATCCTAGAACTCATCTCTTTTTTTTTAGAAACTATCATTTGATTTAATTTTAATCAATATGGTTTCCTACTTTATTTCTAAAATATTAATTTTTTTTACTCTGTATGAATGATTATTTCTTCTTATGTATTGAGTATTATTGGTCTAAAATTTATTTAATTTTTTAAAATCAATAATATATATAATTTTTTAGATAGATATTTACTTACAAATAATAGACCTCTTGCGAAAGTTGTTATTGCAAGTTTATTCGGTTTACCAGTGGAGTAATTAAGTTAATGCGTAAACCGAATCTTTTCCGTCTATTTCGATAGCGTTCACTTAATATTCTAAATGTTTTCAATTGACTATTGATGTGTTCGATCACAACTCGTATTTTTCCAATCAGTTTATTGTACTTTTTCTCAACACTAAATAAGGGGAAATTCTTCTTTTTCTTTATGGGCATCAATAATTTAAAGCCATGTTGCTCTAATCCGTAGTACCCTAAATCGGTCATAACATATTCACAATGTTTAAATTTCTTAACCGTTTTTCTTGCCAGTGTAATGTCATGCTGACTGCCATTCGATATATCTAGCCCTATGATTTGTTTACTCTTCGGATGATAGATCACTTGAGCTTTTAGCGTATGTTTCTTCTTTTTACCACTATAGAACTTACTCTGATTTTTTTTTCGGGCGTTCGATTGAACATTCTGTCGCATCAATAATGACCCAGTTAAAGTGTTCTTCTGCTGTGGTTATGCTTCGTTTTGGCAGGGTAAAACGTCTTGATTTCATCAATGCATTTTCAACTTTTTTAATCGTCCGATTCACATTACTTTCAGCAATATGGTAATTTGCCGCTAATTCCAGTTGAGTGCTGTAGTTACGTAAGTAATTGGAGAGTTAATAACAACTGGTCCTCTATATCTAAAGTATGAGGTCGACCTGATTTCTTTTTGAGTGATTCTGCTTTTTCTAAAACCTCTACCACCTCAGTAAAAACTTGTCGAGGTACGCCAACCAAGCGTTTGAATTCAGAATCTGAAAAACGGTTTAATTTCTGATATCTCATGAAATTTATATGGAGGTGATTTTACTTTCGCAAGAGGTCTAATCTATTCATATTTTTGACATAGAAGTTAGTTGTATATGGCTTTGTTACACAAAGCTCATATAGGAGGCTTATTGAGTAATATAATCTCAAAATGAATAAGCCTATTCCTAAAATTTTTCGCACAACCAATTAGTCTTCCTATCATGGATCCTTGGTTAGCCCAGACAATCTTTCCATTCGGTTTCATACTTAGAATCGGTGGTATGATCAGCCAAAAGGAAAATAAAGTAAGAATCAAATCTACTCTGATACAATTATTCAATGATCAAAGCTCTATTTTAAGTCTCTTTAAGTAGCGGGGGAGGTTTGGTTCAAAGTCTGATTAAACTTTGCGGATGAAATGCGACATCCCTAGAGTACACAATGCTGTGTAGAAGAAAAAAGCATATTGCGATGAGCGATCAAAAAAAATCATGATAATCTCACCTTAAAAGTTGAACTTTCTTTAGCTCAGTTTAAATTTAAAATATTACTTCTATGAAAAATATTCTTCGGGATTTAAGCTTAAATTTATCCAGCTGCATTTATTTGGATATGGTAAGGCATTAAAGAAAAACAGTCAGACATCTAGGAGGGTCTCTGGTCTGAGTGCCGTCTTCGAAGGTTTGGTGGAAGCCACGATACATCGCATCAAATTATTAGACGATAAATTGCCAGTAAGGAGCTTCTCTAGTGAGAGTAGTGAGATGTATGCACATGTAGTAGTACTCAATAGATTTATAGAATTAATCTGTCCTCATACCTAAGCTGCATCTTAAAGTTGAATAATTAAGGGTAGCTCTGCCCTATGAATCTTTGGATAACAAAGCTAGTCCGTATAAAAAGTTATCTCTTCGGATAAAGTTTTGAGGGAATTTTGATAAGAATTGACAGAGTTGAGTGTTTTATATTGTAAGGTAATATAGTTTCATACTATGCAATTTATAAATAACTGATTTTAATTAATAAATTTTTAGTATTAATTAAAAAAAGTTTCATACTACTAATAACAAAATAATTTTTGATTCATTTAAAAATAAAAAAGTTCCATACTTATTTCTTAATATATTGAAAAATATTTAAATATATTTTAATTATAGAAAAAGTATGAAACTTTATTTTAGAGTAAAGAAATTTATTACATAGTATTAAACATTTTTACTCTATTACAACACCAGCCCTTGATCAAAAATTATTATTCCACCGTCACTGACTTCGCCAAGTTACGTGGCTGATCGACATCTGTTCCACGCAGCACGGCAACATGGTATGAGAGTAATTGCACGGGTACGCTGTATACGATTGGTGACAAGATTTCATTCACACTTGGCACATAAACCACGTGTTGACGATCTTTCGCTTTGATGCCGCTGTTTTCATCTGCAAAAACAAACAATTCACCACCACGCGCTTGCACTTCTTCCATATTCGATTTGAGTTTATCCAACATGTCATCTTGTGGAGCAAGAATCACCACAGGCATATCATTGTCAACCAGTGCCAATGGACCATGTTTTAACTCACCAGCCGCATAACCTTCAGCATGGATGTATGAAATCTCTTTAAGTTTCAAAGCACCTTCAAGTGCGATAGGGAACTCAGTTCCACGACCCAAGAATAGACAGTGATTTTTTTCAACAAATAATTCTGATAGACGTAGAATCTCAGCATTATTTTGTAAAGTATCTAAAATCACTTTTGGTGTATGCCAAAGCGCTGCAATAATTTCAGAAACACGGTCAGTTGAAATGCTTTGCTTAATTTGACCAATTTTCAATACCAATAGCATTAATGCCGCAAGCTGTGTGGTAAATGCTTTGGTCGAAGCAACACCAATTTCAGGGCCTGCGAGCGTCAACAAACTGTAGTTGGTTTCACGGACCATCGACGAGGTTGCCACGTTGCAAATGGTCATGGTGGTGATATTCAAGCTTTTCGCTGCTGCACGCTTTTGCGTATCACGCAGTGCAGCTAAAGTATCGGCTGTTTCACCTGATTGAGAAATACAAACATACAGTGTGTTATTCACAATCACAGGCGAGCGATAACGGAATTCACTGGCAATTTCGACTTGGCAAGGCACGTCAATCAGTTGTTCAAACCAATATTTGGCAATCATGCCGGCATGGTAGCTAGTACCACAAGCGATGATTTGCACTTGTTGAATTTGGCTGAAATCTTGAGCTGCATTGGCAAGGAAATCATCACGAAGCGCATTACCATTTAAGGCTTGTGAAATCGTTTGCTTAATCGCTTCAGGCTGCTCATAAATTTCTTTGAGCATATAGTGTTTATATTCACCTTTTGAAGCATTGCTTACAGTCGCATCAAGCTCTTTGACTGGTCGATTCACCAATTTACCCTCGACGAATACTTCAATGGTATTACGTGTCAAACGTGCAATATCACCTTCTTCAAGGTAGATAAAACGGTTGGTAATCGGTAAAAGTGCCAATTGATCCGAGCTAATAAAGTTCTCGCCAATACCGACACCAATCACAAGAGGTGAACCTTCACGCACCGTGATTAATTCATCAGGATGGTCGGTATGTACGATACCCAGTGCATAAGCACCTTTGAGTTGAGGCACGACACTTTTAACTGCTTCTAAAAGACTCGGGGTGGTTTTTAAAGCGTCATTGACTAAATGCGCGACAACTTCTGTATCTGTTTGTGAGGTAAAGACATAACCAAGCGCTTCAAGATCATCTTTAAGCTCTTGATAGTTTTCAATAATGCCGTTATGAACTACAGCAACATTGCCTGAAATATGCGGATGGGCATTATTTTCAGTCGGTTTACCATGGGTTGCCCAGCGCGTATGTGCAATACCGACCGAACCTGCGATATCTGCTTCTTCAACGGCTTGTTCAAGATTTGCAACTTTACCTACGCGACGTTCACGTAGAACATGGCCTTTATTAATCAGCGCTAAACCCGCAGAGTCATAGCCACGATATTCAAGACGCTTTAAGCCTTCAATTAAAATATTGGTAATACTACGTTCTGCAACGCCACCGACAATACCGCACATAGTTTAATCCTCTTATTTCTTCAATTTTTGGGGACGTTGATAGTTTTCTTTGGTAAATTGCTTCGAACGTTCTACCGCAAGGCTATTGTCTGCCACGTCACGTGTAATGGTTGAGCCAGCACCCACTGTTGCACCATGACCAATGGTGACAGGAGCGACTAATGAGCTATTTGAGCCGATGAAAGCTGAGTCACCGATAATGGTTTTAAATTTGTTTGCGCCATCATAGTTACAGGTAATGGTGCCTGCGCCAATGTTTGAACCTGCGCCGACTTCTGCATCACCTAAATAGGTAAAGTGGTTGGCTTTTGAGCCTAACCCGACAGTGGTATTTTTAACTTCAACAAAGTTACCAATATGCACTTCATTGGCCAAGTTTGCGCCTGGGCGTAAACGTGCAAATGGACCGATTTGAGCGTCTTCACCAACAATAGTGCTGTCAAAAACGCTATATGGTTGAACTTTAGTACCTGCCGCAATCTTGGTGTTTTTAATGATACAACCTGCACCAATTTCTACGTTATCACCGAGTTCAACATCACCTTCAATAATCACGTTGATATCGATACGGACATCTTGACCAACAGTCAGTGTGCCACGTAAGTCGAAACGTGCAGGATCAATCAGGTGAACGCCTTGTTGCATCAGTTGTTTAGCTTGGAATGCTTGAAATTCACGTTCAAGGGCAGCCAATTGTACGCGGTCATTGACACCTTCCACTTCGAAAGCACGTTCTGGCTCAACAGATGCCACTTCGAGACCGTCAGCAATTGCCATGGCAACGATATCGGTCAGGTAATATTCACCTTGCGCGTTATTATTGCTTAATTTTGGTAACCATTCGTGCAATTTAGCATTGCTTACTGCATAAATACCGGTATTAAATTCTTTGATTTTACGTTGTTCTTCAGAGGCATCTTTGTGTTCAACAATGGCTTGAATTTTGCCATTTTCACGTACAATACGACCATAACCTGTCGCATCATTAACCGTTAGGGTTACTAAGCCTATACCTGTTTGAGCAGATGCATCTAATAGTTTTTGTAATGTTGCTTCAGTGATGCAAGGCACATCACCCGAGAGAATCAAAGAAATCCCAGTTTTTGCTAGGACAGGCAGAGTCACTTTGACTGCATGGCCTGTACCTAATTGTTCTGCTTGTTCAACCCATTTGACATTTTCATGTGCAAACGCGTTTTGAACCAATTCGCCGCCATGTCCATAGATGGTAATTATTTCTTCTGCATTTAGTTTTTTCGCAGTGTTGATGACATGGCCGAGTAGAGGTTGTCCTGCGAGTGGTTGTAATACTTTGGGTAAACGAGAACGCATACGTGTCCCTTTACCTGCAGCAAGAATAATAACGCTAGTAGACATGTTTAATCCTAGGTGTTTCTATTACATAGACAAAATATAAAAATAAATACAGATGCAAAGCGCGGCCCAAAGACCCGCAATTATGTCGTCAAACATGATGCCAAAGCCACCACCGACTTGACGGTCAATGACATGAATAGGCCACGGTTTCCAGACATCAAATAAACGGAATAAAGCAAAACCAATCAATGCCCAAGTCCAGCTCATTTGCCCAAGATATAAAATCGGGAGGAAGGTAATGGACTGACCGGCAAATTCATCCCATACGATGCGGCCATCGTCATGAACACCCATGACTTTGGCGGTTTGACCACAAATATAGATCCCAATAATCGACATGATGATCATGACTATAATGGAGTTGAAAAAGCCGATTGCAAGCCAACCTGGAATAAACAACAAAGCAAAAGCAGAGCCAAAGGTGCCCGGTGCTTTGGGTGCAAGACCCGAACCAAATCCCACGCCACAAAAGGCGATGACTCGGTTAAACCAAGACATGGATTTAAAGTTAATGGCTGGCTTATGCAAAATGCTGGTATCCCTTAAATTTTATGACTTGGTCAACACCGTGATTGTTATAACGGATTCCCAAATTTGGGGTGACTTGACCGATTTTACTAATGTTTACATCTAATTTTAGTTGCAGAATTTTTTGATAATTCTGCGGGCTTATTGTAAAGCATAACTCATAGTCATCACCACCCGCGAGTGCGTACTGCCATTGGGATTCTTGTTGTAATTGTTTTACATGGTCGTCGATAGGAAGTTGATCTAACTCGATTTCTGCACCCACTTTAGAGGCATGCAAAATATGTCCTAAGTCCTGAGCCAAGCCGTCAGAGACATCGATCATGCTATGAGCTAAGCCTTTGAGCTGTTGACCAAGTTGGCAACGTGGTGTTGGATAATCTAAACGCTTTTGCAGTGGGTGTCCTAAATGCTGTAATCCGTACGCAGCATCGCCAACTTGACCGCTGACACAAATGAAATCACCAACTTGAGCGCCTGAGCGGGTTACTGCTTTGCCTATATCGACCCAGCCTAATGCTGTGACTGAAATCGTCAGATGAGGACTTTGAGTGGTATCCCCACCGATTAAACTCACACCAAATTGATCGCAACAATCATATAAACCCTGACTAAAGTCTTTGAGCCATTCATGATCAATTTGGGGTAGGCTTAATGCCAGTAAAATACTATGCGGTTTGGCGCCCATTGCAGCAATATCAGATAAATTGACGGCAACAGATTTCCAGCCAATGGCATGTGGGTTGGTGTCGAGAGGAAAATGACGTCCAGCAACGAGAGTATCGGCACAGATGACCAATTGTTGCTGTGGAGGAGGGGTGAGCAAGGCTGAGTCATCACCGACCCCTAAATCGACAGCACTACTGCTGTGACGATTAAAATAGGTATCAATGATAGAGAACTCAGCCATACAACGTACTACTTAATAAATTAATTAGCTTGTTGCTTTTCTGCTGCACGCAATGTAGTCGCTAAACGATCCAATACACCATTGATGTACTTATGGCTGTCTGCACCGCCAAAATGTTTAGCTAACTCGATCGCTTCATCGAGTACGACACGGTAAGGAATCTCAAGGTGTTCTTTGAGTTCATACGCGCCTAAACGAAGGGTTGCAAGTTCAACGCCATCTAAGGCTTCAACTTCGCGATCGAGTACAGGGATTAAAAGCGCATCCAATGCTTCATGATTGGCAACAACCTCGGTCAATAACTCGTGGTAATAGCCGAGATCTACCTTGTGCATGGCATTTTCCACACGCGTACGTGCTTCAATCTCATGCACAGGATTGCGGCTCATTTGCCATTCATAAATTCCTTGTACAGCAAAGCGACGTGCTTTACGTTTTGCTGCATAAGTTGCTTGAAGTGTTTGCGACATAGCGTTAAATAGCCTTTAACAAGTTAACCATTTCAATAGCAGTTAAGGCAGCTTCACTACCTTTATTGCCTGCTTTTGTACCTGAGCGTTCAATCGCTTGTTCAATACTATCCGTAGTCAATACACCATTAATTACTGGTAAGCCAGTATCTAGACCAACAACGCCTAAACCTTTGGCACATTCGCCAGCAACAAAATCGAAGTGAGGCGTGCTACCACGAATCACTGCGCCAAGCGCGATGATGGCATCGAAACGATCTGAAGCTGCAAGTTTCTTTGCAACCACAGGAAGTTCCCAAGCACCCGGTGCATGAACAATAGTGATATTATCCTCTGATACGCCATGACGTTTCAATGTATCAACGGCACCTTCTAGCAAATGTTCAACAACAAAGCTATTAAAACGACCAACTAAAATCGCATAACGGTCTTCGTTCGCGAGATGTAACATACCTTCAATACGGCGAACTGCCATAGCAACCTCGATTATTTCTCTGATGTTTGATTTGCGGTGATGTATTCCACCACTTCTAAGTTAAAACCTGATAATGCGTTAAAGCGTAATGGCGAGCTAAGAAGCTTCATTTTTTCCACGCCTAAATCACGTAAAATTTGTGCGCCGACACCAATGGTTTGGTACTGCTGTGACAGTGCTGCATTGGATTTAACATTTTTCGGTGCAGTTAAATTTTCTAAAGCAGGGCCTAAGTCCTGTAAATGACGCTGACCAATCCATACTAAAACACCACGATCGCTGGATGCGATTTCTTTGAGTGCTTTATCGAGATTCCACGCCGGAGCACCATCTTGTTTATTGAGTTTTAATAAGTCACGAACCGGGCTGAAACCATGTACACGGACTGTGGTTATGCCTTGTTTTGGTTCGCCTTTAACCAGTGCCAAATGAATGTCTGGGTTACCAATTTCACGGTAACGGAACAATTCAAAAGTACCGTATTCAGTATCTAAAGTTTGTTGATCAATGCGCTCAACGGTTTGCTCATTGGTCATGCGGTAGTGAATTAAGTCCGCAATCGTGCCCATTTTTAAGCCATGCTTTTCAGCAAAGACTTCAAGATCTGGGCGACGCGCCATAGTGCCGTCTTCATTGATGATTTCACAAATCACAGATGCGGGTTCTAGGCCGGCTAAACGCGATAAATCACAGCCTGCTTCAGTATGACCGGCACGGTGAAGGACACCACCAGGCTGTGCCATCAGCGGGAAAATATGGCCTGGCTGTACGATATCAGCCGGTTTAGCATGTGCAGCCACCGCTGTTTGAATGGTGTGCGCACGTTCAGCAGGAGAAATACCTGTTGAAATGCCATTTGCTGCTTCAATCGACAATGTGAAGTTTGTACCGTGCTGTGCACCGTTTGCATCGACCATTAAAGGTAAATTTAACTGCTGGCAACGCTCTTTACTTAAGGTTAAGCATACAAGACCACGCGCATGCGTAATCATGAAGTTGATATCTTCAGGGCGTACGTGGGTCGCAGCGATGACAAGGTCGCCTTCATTTTCACGATCTTCATCATCCATCAGGATGACCATTTTACCTGCACGAATATCAGCTACGAGCTCTTCAACAGTATTGAGCGGCATCAATCTTCACCTTTTTGTTTGTATCGAATGACATTTACTTGCATTGATTGTTGCATAGTCTAACGTTTTTTTGCGTTCTTTGCCTATGCTTATCATTTTCCTTTAATGGCTCATTGTTATACACAGTCGTCAGAACCTTGAAAAGAGGACTTTATTTGAATTATGCCATTTATGCCCAATCTTTAAGCGATTGAAAAGCATAAAAATTGGCAACCTTATACGGATATTGAATAATTAAGCCATAGGGAGCTGACAGTTTATCGGAAGCATTTAATCGCATAACTACATGAAGGATCACATAAAATAATCGTCACTTATGCAGCTGAGTGTGCAGCTAAATAATCTTGAATGATCATTTTATTGGCCTGCAAAATGCTTTTTTGTAATTCGGGATCATGCATTGCCCGTGCAATTAAAACCGCACCGACCAATTGGGACATCATGGCCCAAGCTTTTTCTTCACTCGCCAAATGTGCGCTAAATAAAGCATGACCGCGCAGTAATTCCTTTTCATAGGCCTGTTTAATCGTGTCATCTGCACGAGCTACTTCGGTCGCAAGTGTCGGCAAAACACAGCCTTGTTCAGGATGTTCAAGGTGGGAAGGGGTTAAGTAACGGTCTAATTCAAAATTAATCCAGTCGGCTGCATTATGATGCGGGTTGCTTTGCCACATGTTAAAGCTTTGCTGCAATTCATATTCAACCAATGCTTTGAGTAAATCCTGTTTTGACGAAAAATGTGAATAGAATGCGCCACTAGTTACACCTGCAGCTTTCATTAAGCTGTCAACACCTGTTGCAGCAAAGCCATTTTTTTTCGCAATTTGCCCCGTAATGTTGAGCAATTCTTGTCGTTTTTGTTGTTTGTATTCGGGTTTATAGCGCATGTGCATGACCCTAAAAAATTATGATTGACGATAAATTAATCATAACATAGTATTCGTTATAGTAACGATCGTTATTTAATAAAGTGTGGTTTAAAACCGACGCGTAAATAAAATGAGCGTGGAATAAAAATAAAACAGCAATGGAGTGAGACTATGCAACAAATCAACAAGACTTCAGCAAAAGTCGCTTTAGTGATTGGTGCAGGTGATGCAACCGGCGGTGAAATTGCCAAGCGTTTTGCGCGAGAGGGTTATATTGCCTGTATGACACGTCGGAATGCAGACAAATTACAGCCTTTAATTGATGAGATTGAACAACTGGGTGGTAAAGCCTATGGTTTTGCTTCTGATGCTCGAAAAGAAGAGCAAGTGATTGAACTCATCGAGCACATTGAATCAAACATTGGCCCGATTGAGGTCATGGTCTTTAATATTGGTGCCAATGTGCCATGTAGTATTTTGGAAGAAACCGCACGTAAATATTTCAAGATTTGGGAAATGGCATGTTTCTCGGCATTTTTAACGGGTCGGGAAGTGGCGAAGCGCATGGTGAGCCGTGAATCTGGCACAATTATTTTTACGGGTGCGACGGCTGGGGTTCGTGGTGCCGCAGGCTTTGCCGCTTTTGCTGGCGCAAAACATGCGCTTCGTGCCTTGGCACAAAGCATGGCGCGTGAACTTGGGCCTAGAAATATTCATGTGGCGCATGTGGTGGTTGATGGGGCGATTGATACCGACTTTATTAAAGAGACTTTTCCCGATTTGTACGCAAAAAAAGCGCAAGATGGTATTTTAAATCCCGTACATATTGCAGAAAATTATTGGCATCTCTCACAGCAACCACGAGATGCATGGACGCATGAATTAGATCTGCGACCGTGGATGGAACGCTGGTAAGCGTAATTTGATTCAAATGAAAGAACGATACGCGGTAAGGTCATCCGCAAGTGTTTGAGACAGGACTACATCTATTCAAAAATGTTTTTGCGATACTTTGAATAATTAGACGCTAGTGAACGAGTTTTGCGGATGACAATGGTTTTGGGTACTTTTGCCGAAACAAAAGTACCTCCAGCCGAAGGCTAATCCCTTTATTTAAACCCTGGATGTAAGACTCCGTCAAATCGGCTTAAAAATCATTTAAAAAATACGATGTTACTTTTACGTGCGTAACATCAGTTAGGAAAATAAGCAAAAAAAGGACGAAAAACATGAAAGTCATTGAATTTTATTTTGATGTCGGCAGCCCATATAGTTATATCGGTTTTCATCGCATTCAACAGATTGCGCAGCAGTATCAAGCCGAGCTGATTTGGAAGCCGATGCTACTCGGTGGAGTGTTTAAAGCCACAGGCAATAGTAGCCCAATGGCGGTACCTGCGAAGGCACGTTATTCCATGATTGATCTTCAACGTTGGGGAAAGTTATGGCAGATACCCGTACAGATGAATCCGTATTTTCCGATCAATACTTTGCAGTTGATGCGTTTGATAACCGCAGTCCAATTATTTCAGCCTGAAGTATTTCTCAATGTACTGACGGGTATTTTTAACGCAATGTTTGGTCAGCCACGCAATTTAAATGATCTCACCACCTTCATGCAACTCATGCAAGAACTGGGGCTAGGTGCAGAACAAGTGAAACAGTGGTTGGATGATGAAAAAGTCAAATCTGAGCTGAAAGTGGTGACCGAAGAAGCTATTGAACGGGGTGTGTTTGGGGCGCCAAGTTGGTTTGTGAATGATGAGCTGTATTGGGGTGTAGATCATCTACATTTTGTAGAGGATGCTTTACAAGGACAGTAACGCTTGGTGATACATGTATGGAGCATTTAAAAAAATTGAAAAAAGCGAACCTCGATTCGCTTTTTTATGATCTAACTCAAATCAAGACTTAGAAGAAGCCCATCGGCTTGGTGTCATAGCTCACCAAGAGGTTTTTGGTTTGTTGATAATGATCAAGCATCATTTTGTGATTTTCACGGCCGATCCCTGATTTTTTGTAGCCGCCGAATGCAGCGTGTGCAGGATAGATGTGATAACAGTTGGTCCATACACGGCCCGCCTGAATGGCACGACCCGCACGATATGAAGTATGTGCTGAACGCGACCAAACCCCTGCACCTAGACCATAAATCGTGTCATTGGCAATTTTAATGGCATCATCAAAGTCTTTAAAGGTTGCTACTGAAAGCACAGGGCCGAAGATTTCTTCTTGGAAAATCTTCATGTCATTGGTGCCTTTGAAAATGGTTGGTTCAATATAGAAACCTGTACCGACTTCATTGCGTGGATCACCACCAGTAATGAGCTGTGCACCTTCATTTTTACCTGTCGCAATACAGCCCAAGATTTTGTCTTGCTGCTCTTGCGATGCCTGTGCACCAATCATGGTATCGGTATCGAGTGGATGACCCGTCTTAATACGTTTCACACGTTCTACTGCCATTTCCAAGAATCGATCTGCAATGCTTTCTTGTACCAATGCACGTGATGGACATGTGCAAATTTCACCTTGGTTGAGCGCAAACATGGCAAAACCTTCGAGTGTTTTATCTAAGAACTCATCGTCTTTGTCCATGATGTCTTCAAAGAAGATATTTGGTGATTTTCCACCAAGTTCTAAAGTCACAGGAATGATATTTTCAGTCGCATATTGCATGATCATTTGACCGACAGCGGTTGAACCTGTGAAGGCGATTTTTGAGATGCGTGGATTGGTCGCCAATGGACGACCGACTTCAACACCATAACCATTCACAATATTCAGCACGCCCGGTGGGAGTAGGTCTTGAATGAGTTCAGCCAAGACCAAGATGCTGACAGGCGTTTGCTCCGCAGGTTTCAACACGATGCAGTTTCCCGCAGCCAATGCTGGAGCAAGTTTCCAAGCCGCCATCAAGATTGGAAAGTTCCACGGAATAATTTGCCCGACCACGCCAAGTGGCTCATGGAAATGGTACGCAATGGTATTTTCGTCAATTTCAGAAATGCCGCCTTCTTGGGCACGGATACAACCGGCAAAATAACGGAAGTGATCGATACACAGTGGAATATCAGCGGCTAAGGTTTCACGAATCGGTTTACCGTTGTCCCATGTTTCTGCGACCGCAAGGAGCTCTAGGTTTTCTTCAAGTCGATCGGCAATTTTTAATAAAATATTTGAGCGTGCGGTTGGGGAAGAGGCGTTCCATTGGGCTTTGGCTTTATGCGCTGCATCCAAAGCCAATTCAATATCTTCAGCAGAAGAACGTGGCACTTTGGTAAAAACTTTACCGTCTACAGGGGAGATATTTTCAAAGTATTCACCTTTCACTGGCGCGACCCATTGGCCACCAATCAGGTTTTCATACTGAGCTTTAAACTGAACTTTTGAACCGGGTTGATTAGGATCGACATAACGCATATGAATTTTCCTTTGCTTGTTTATTATGATCTTGTTGGGCTGCCCATCTGTGGCAATCTACAGCTTTGGTATAAGGTACTTTTGTACATTATTTGATTAGCATAGCCTGTATAAGGTTGGAAAAAGGTTGGAGACAAGAAGGTTTACAATATTTTTTTTCAGTCTTAAAAACAAAAGCCAGGAAACGGATTTTTAGTCATGAATTGTTGTGAGAATAATGAATGATGATACAGAAGGATTTATCTGAAAAACGACAGAATGTCGAACGGTTAAGGCAGGGCATGAGTCTGTCAAAGCAGCAAACTTCGCAATTGAATGAGAGCATTGCGAGTTCTTGGCAGCGATCGGCGCAGGCGGAAATTCCGGAAAATCGGAGTGCTGCGCCTTTGGTAAATTTAAGCCCTCAAAGTCAACAACAGTCGGCATTGCATCATGCGTTGCAACATTGTGCCGAAGATTTAAAACACATTGCCGAACAGTCGTCGATGGTACTTGCCGTGGGTGATGTGGGTAGCACGATTATTTGGAGTGCGTCGAGTCGGCAAATGCAAAGTGCTGCGGAAAGTGTGCATTTTATTGCAGGTGGGCAATGGCGCGAAGAATTGGTCGGAACCAATGCTTTAGCGTTGTCTCTAAAAACCCAACAGTCGAGTTGTGTGTTTTCAAATGAACATTATATGCCGTCTGTACATGAATGGGTCTGCTATGCAGCACCAATTATCGATCCACACACGCAGCAAATTTTGGGCGTGGTTGATTTATCCACCGTGTGGAAAAACCACAATAGTTTAGGGCTACTTGCGGCTGAACGCTGCGCTTCGATTATTCAATCGGCTTTGCTCGATTTTCAAAAACAGCATTTGTACATTCGGGCCTTTGCAGTGCCGCAAGTGTTATTTAATGGCAAAGTGATGGTGCTGACCCCACGGCAAATTGAAATTTTGACCATCTTGGCGCTATGTCCACAAGGCATGACCTTAGATACATTGCATCAAGCCTTATATGGTGAACGCAAGGTGAGTGTTGGGACTTTAAAAGCGGAAATGTCGCAGCTACGCGATATTTTGGGCGGCATGTTAGGCTCAAGACCCTATCGTTTATTGGCGCAAGTCGAAGCCGATTTTTTGCAAGCCGAGCAAGCCTTAGATGCAGGTTATCTCGATTCGGCGTTAAAACTGTGTTCAGGGGTTTTCTTGGCCAAAACCGAAAGTCCTTTTTTAGGGGCATGGCGTGATTGTCTTGAGTCACGATTGAGCCAAGCGATTTTTAATGCCAAAGAAACAGATGTTCTGCTCAAGCATGTCGCGCGTTTTCCTGAAGCTATTGATGCGGTTGAACGCCTGATCGAGCTGATGCCGAGATCGCATCCCGTACATCAGACCTTGTTGAAATTAAAACAGTAAGTTGCAATGTCATTCGGGCTGTTAAAAACCTTTATTGGCCAGCCATTGAAAGAGCTGGGTATAGACTTGTTCACGCGCGGTTTTTTCCGAAAGCACTAAATCATGCAAGCCATTGTGTATGCTTTGAATGGTGACATCGCCCTGAATTTTCTTGGCATATTTTTGGATATCTTTTACACCTAAAATCACATCAGTGGTCTGCGCTGCTTTACCCCATTTTTTGGGATTTTTAGTTTGATGCGAGTGCATGACCAAGACCGGTACATCTAGGCTGATACCTCGATGAATCTCTTTTTGAGCCTCATAAATTGTCCGCACGAAACTTAAATACACCATTGGATAGCGGGTCTTTTTCCAGTCTAAATTGAAGTCCCATTCACCCTTGAGTTCGCGGTGTAAGCTGGCGGTGTACCACTTATTCAGTTCACTTGGGAATTTTAAATTGGGAAAGGTTTTTGCCAATTTACTCAGCTGTGGAATACCCAGTGCGCGTTTCACTGGATTCATGTTGAAATCATAAAATGGGCTATTGACCCAAAGGGCTTGAATTAAAGGATGATTTGGATGATGGGCTGCATACAAAGTGGTGGTTAAGCCACCGGTAGAATGACCACAGAGCAGCAAGGCATCATGACCTTCATCAGCAATGATCGTTAGGGCTTGATCTATTTCGGCATCGTATTCAGATAGTTCATGCACATTATAGTATTTTTGATGCGGGCGGATGGAGCGGCCATATTTTCTTAAATCCAAGGCATAAAAGTCGAAACCGTGCTGATTGAAGCGTCCCGCCATTTCGGTTTGGAAAAAATAATCGATAAAGCCATGGATATAGAGCACCGCTTTGGAGGTGGGGGCCGCTGCTTTTTTGCGAACCAGTGTGGCAACCACAGGGCCTTCATAATCATCCGGGAAGGTCAGCGTGGCTTGTTCATAGCCTGCGCCCAAAATGTCAGGCTGATACTGAATTGGTGAATGGCTCATTATTATACTCATCAATATTATTGGACATTATGCTTTATCCTTGATGAGCCATGAGCTTTTGTCAAATGAATAATCGATGCTGTTATGCGGACTAAAAAAGAGTGACCTCAGTATGAAAGCGACCAATCTATAGTCGCTTTCCTGAAATAAAAGGTGAAATGGATTCAGTTGAGCCTACATCACCAGACTCAAAGGGTAATGTAGGCACTTGGGTCACTTAAACATGAAGACCTATTGGGCTTAACTTAAACGGCTGCTTTGAAGTCGACCACAGAGGCATTGGCTTTAAGCGCTGTCTTGAAAATATCAACCACTTGAGCATGAGTCGCTTTACGTGGGTTGGTGAGCATACAGGCATCTTTTTGCGCATTTTCAGACATGATGCTGAGGTCTTGTTCTTTCACACCAAGTTCAGAAAGGCTCGATGGAATGCCAATCGAAGCAGAGAGTTCACGGATTGCTGTAATCGCTGCATAAGCCGCTTCAGTCACCGTTAAACCATCGGTTGGCACACCCATGAGCTGCGCGATACGTGCATAGCGGTCAGGGCAGGCGATCAGGTTGAATTCGCAAACGTGTGGTAACAGCACGGCATTACATACGCCATGTGGCAAGTTGTAGAAGCCGCCGAGTTGGTGGGCCATCGCGTGGACATAACCTAAAGATGCATTGTTAAATGCCATCCCTGCTAAGTACTGTGCATAGCTCATTGCATCACGTGCTTCTAGGTTTTCGCCATTGGCGACGGCAGGGCTGAGCCATTCACTGATCATTGCAATGGCTTTTTCAGCACAAGCATCGGTAATAGGATTGGCTGCTGTAGAAACATAAGCTTCGACCGCATGTGTTAATGCATCCATACCGGTTGCTGCAGTGAGCGCCGCAGGTTTCGCAATCATCAGTTTCGGGTCATCAATGGCGATAAGAGGGGTACAACGCCAATCGACAATCGCCATTTTAACGTGGGTGTCGGTATTGGTAATAATACAGAAACGGGTCATTTCTGATGCCGTACCTGCGGTGGTATTAATCGCAATGAGTGGAGTCATTGGAACTGTACTTTTATCGATGCCTTCATAGTCACGAATATGACCACCACCGGCAGTGACTAAGCCAATGCCTTTGGCACAGTCATGAGAAGAGCCGCCACCGAGAGAGACAATAAAGTCACAGCCATTGTCATTGTAGGCATCAACACCGCTATGCACGTTGGTGTCAGTTGGGTTGGGTTCTGCGCCCGGAAAGATGTGACTTTCTACGCCAGCTTCAGTTAAATATGCGGCAATCGTATCTGCTACACCAAATTTGTAAAGACCGGCATCGGTCACGATAAGCGCTTTCTTTGCGCCAAGATTTTGCGCTTTTGCACCAATTTCTTTAGCACAGCCGGGGCCAAAAAGTGAAACACAAGGGATGTAAAAACCGTTTGTTTGATCTGCAATATTTTTAAAAGCCATGGTGCGATTCCTTCTACCATTCATTGTCATTTGTTATGGGTGATACTCACCTAAACTGAGTATTGCGAGGGATGTTTTAAATTCACACCTACCAAAGACCTACCAAAATTAAGGCTTTGTTTTGAATTTATTTAATTGATTGAAATTTAATCATTAATTATTTTTGTTATTTTCTAAGATTCGCTAAAAGTCGTATACATTTCAGCCAAAATAGGCGTTGCGATGATTGGATGCATGATCGAGTTATCAGATTATAAAATCTAACTAAAACTACTATCAATTTACTAAATGCCCCAAAGCGCTCGAATCAGGATAGGCTATAACAAATAACGAGATAGTCACTTTTGTGCATTTCGCTTTTTGCAGTGCGAAACAAAAGATTAATTAAACGAGTTAAATAATGCCCAGTGAAAATTTGAAAACGAAACGACCTTTATATATTCCTTATGCCGGAAATACACTTTTAGAACTCCCACTTTTAAATAAGGGTTCTGCGTTTAATGAAGATGAACGTAAGAGCTTTAATTTGCACGGTTTAATTCCACACGTTACAGAAAGCATTGAAGAACAAAGTCAGCGTTCTTATCAGCAATATTGTGCATTTAATAGTGATATCAATAAGCATATTTACCTGCGCAATATTCAAGATACCAATGAAACATTGTTCTATCACTTAATTGAAAACCACCTCAGTGAGATGATGCCGATCATCTATACACCAACAGTGGGGGAGGCTTGTCAGCGCTTCTCGGACATTTATCGTCGTCATCGTGGGATTTTTATTTCATATCCTGACCGTGATCATATTGACCAAATTATTCATAACGTGAATAAAAAGAACGTGAAAGTGATCGTTATTACGGACGGTGAACGTATTCTTGGACTTGGTGACCAAGGCATTGGGGGGATGGGGATTCCGATTGGTAAGTTGTCACTGTACACCGCGTGTGGTGGGATCAGTCCAGCCTATACATTGCCGATTACTTTAGATGTCGGAACCAATAACCAACAGCTGTTGAATGACCCGATTTATATGGGTTGGAGTCAGCCTCGTATCAGCGGTGAAGAATATTATCAATTTGTCGATGACGTGATTAAAGCCATTCAACAACGTTGGCCAAAAGCGCTGATTCAATTTGAAGACTTTGCACAAAAAAATGCGATGCCTTTATTGGAAAAATATCGCGATAAAATTTGCTGCTTTAATGATGATATTCAAGGAACAGCAGCGGTGTCTGTCGGAAGTTTAATTGCGGCATCACGTGCAGCAGGCAAGCAGCTCAAAGATCAAATCGTCACATTCTTAGGTGCAGGTTCAGCAGGTTGCGGGATTGCAGAGCAGATCATCAAGCAAATGGTGGCGGAAGGTTTAACCGATGCTCAAGCGCGTGCGCGGGTGTTTATGGTCGATCGCTTTGGTTTAATTACTGAAAATCAGCCGAATCTTTTAGATTTCCAACGTAAACTTGCCCAATCTACAGACAATGTTGCACATTGGGCTGATGCCGAATCTATGATTTCACTGTTGGATGTGGTGAAAAATGCCAAACCTACTGTACTGATTGGCGTTTCGGGACAACCGGGACTGTTTAGCCAAGAGGTCATTGAAACGATGGCTGCGAATTGTGAACAGCCTATTGTGTTGCCACTGTCTAATCCAACATCGCGTGTCGAAGCGGTGCCAGCAGATATTATCGAGTGGACCAAAGGTAAGGCCCTGATTGCGACTGGCAGTCCATTTGCACCAGTGAATTATCATGGCAAGATTCATCAGATTTCACAGTGTAATAACTCCTATATTTTCCCGGGGATTGGTCTCGGTGTGATTGCATCTGGGGCGAAACGTGTGACGGAAAATATGCTGATGGCATCGAGTACGGCGTTGGCAGACTGTTCACCAAAATTGGCAGATCCAAATGCCGATTTATTGCCAAGTTTGGATTATTTACAGGATATTTCGAAGAAAATCGCTTTGAAAGTGGCATTGGCAGCGATTGCTGATGGTGTTGCACCAAATGTCAGCGTTGAAGTGCTCGAACATGCGATTGAAGAGAATTTCTGGAAACCTGAATATCGTGATTATGTCCGTGTGACCTATTAATTCGGTCTAAAGATCCTGTTTGAACAGAATCGAATTTGCACCTAATTGAAAAAATACCCTAATCTGGATTAGGGTATTTTTTATGTGTAGCCGCACGCTTTTTTCTAAGAAATACGAAAAATAATCGTGAGGGTCGTTTTAAATTTTGCGTTTATCCAATTGGTTGGAAATGTGATCTCCACAGGCTTGAACCAGCATCACGATCGCGACCAAGACCACTATCACTGCCAGCATGATTTGCATATCAAAGCGTTGATAACCGTAACGGTAAGCAATATCCCCCAAACCACCTGCACCGATAGCCCCTGCAATGGCAGAAGAATTAATCATGGTCACCAAGGTCACAGTAAAGCCCGCGACGATGCCAGGAAGCGCTTCAGGGAGCAGCACATGCCAAATGATTTGTTTGCGATTACAGCCGATGGCTTGAGCGGCCTCAATCAGACCTTGATCGACTTCACGTAAACTCACTTCTGCAATGCGTGCAAAAAAAGGCGTGGCCGCAAGGGTTAAAGGCACGACGGCAGCCCAAACGCCATAACTGGTGCCCACGATAAAGCGCGTGAGCGGAATGAGTGCCACCATTAAAATAAGAAAAGGCACCGAACGGGTAATATTGACCAACCAACCTAGGGTGTGGTTTAGGCTTTTTGAAGGATAAATCCCGTGTTCAGCACTACACACCAATACGACTGCTAAAGGCAGGCCGATCAGAAAGGCCACAAAAGCTGAAACGCCGACCATCAGTAAAGTATCAATGGTTCCACTAATCAGTAAATCAATGAGTTGGTCGTGCATAGCCAAGTACCTCAATCTGTGCGATATGGTGTTTAAGTTGTTCAGATAAGGCGTTGATCTCTAAATGGCTGTGGTCTACAGCAACAATCAACGAGCCAATTAAATGCCCTTGAATACTATCGATATGACTTTGATACAAATGTACTGGCGCCTGAAATTGATCAAAAATAAACTTTAAGTCCGGCGACTGTTGTAGTGTCGATTCATAGCGTAATTTTAAAATGATTTGATCATTTGGATCTGACGGTTGTGGCTGAATATCGCTTGGTAAATCAAGCTGTTCAAGGTTGAGCAACTCTTGTGTGATCTGCTGCTGAGGCGTAGAAAACACGTTCCAAACCTGTCCTGCTTCTACAATTTCGCCTTGATCGATCACCACAACTTGATCGCAAATCTCGCGAATGACCTGCATTTCATGGGTAATCAACACAATGGTGATACCGAGCTTTTGATTAATTTCTTTAAGCAAAGACAGCACAACAGAAGTACTTTCAGGATCGAGTGCAGAAGTCGCTTCATCACAGAGTAAAATTTCTGGATGATGAACTAACGCTCGTGCAATCCCAACACGTTGTTTTTGCCCGCCCGAAAGTTGAGAAGGGTAGAGCGCTGCTTTATTTTCAAGACCTACCAACTTCAGCACTTCATTCACTCGCTGAGCGATATCGGCTTGACTGAAATTGGCGATTTTAAGGGGCAGCGCGATATTGTCATACACGGTTTTGGCAGACATCAAATTAAAATGCTGAAAAATCATCCCAATACGCTGACGCAGTGCAATCAACCCTGCGTGAGTTAAGCTTGATAATTCCTGTTGATGGATGTGAATACTGCCATCACTGATTTGTTCTAAGCCATTCAGCGTTCGAATCAGCGAAGATTTACCCGCGCCGCTTTTCCCAATAATGCCGAATATTTTGCCTTGTGGAATATTCAGATTGATATCTTTTAAGGCATGAACCTGCTGTCCTTGCACATCATAAAATTTATTTAAATTTTTGATTTGGATATGGGGGACGGCAAATTCAACCGATGAACCGAAACTCACCATGAGCGACTCCTTATTTCCAACCGGGGAACCACAGTTTTGCACCAAAATCTGCGTCCAATGCTTGTTTAACTTTAGGTGAGTTTTGATAAATATCGACAAATTTACGCAGTTTATCATCATGATCTACATAGTCATCACGTACGGCAAATAAGATGGCAAAACGCTTGTCAGTATTGGAGTCAAACAGTAAGGCATTTTCAGGATCGGCAGTTTTTGCTAGACGTAAATAATGTGGATAGCCAAAAGCCAGATCGACATCATCAATTGCACGTGCCGTTTGAGGGCCTTCAACCTCAATAAATTGAAGCTGTTTAGGATTCGCAGCAATGTCATTTAAAGTCGATAAAAAGTTATCTGGCTGTTTCAGCTCAATGAGCTTGGCTTGCTGTAACAGTTGTAAGGCACGGCCCTGATTGACCGGATCATTCGGAATCACCACTTTGGCTTTATGGGGTAAATCAGCAAAGTTTTTATACTTTTTTGAATACAGTCCGACATGGGTAGCAGCACCGACATCAAAGGCTTTGATTTTAAAATCCGTTTCTTTTTTTGCATTGTCTAGAAACGGCTGATGTTGGAAAAAGTTCGCATCAATATCGCCGTGGTTTAGGGTGATATTCGGGGTATTCCAGTCCGAAAATTCCACCAATTTCACGTTCAGCCCTTGCTGCTTGGCTTCATCTGCAGCGACTTGTAAGGGTTTAGCAAAAGATGGGCTAATCCCAATCACCAATTCACTTTGATGATTTTTCTTTTGTTGATTCCAAATAACTAAGCCAATCACCAAGATGGCCACGATTACACCAATCAGTGTGAATTTAGATTTTGCTGTTTGTGCCATGGCACACCTCTATATTTCCAAATAATTAAATTTTTTGTCTAACATGTTGTTTTATAAATGCAGCTTATGCTGTTTCAACGTTTTTAAGGGTTGCCTGACAAGATGTTTCGGAAGTGGGACATCGGTAGCGATAAGCAGGATGTGTCATTGCTAAATGGTCACCTTGTTGAAACAGTTTTTGCCGTAGACTACCGGTGTCATATGCAGTTTTATAGCGTCCACGTTGCTGTAATTCTGGAATGACCAAACGGATAAAATCTTGATGTGACTCGGGTGCGACGGTGCGAGTCAGATTAAATCCATCGATGCCAGTTTCATCCAAATAATCAATTAACTGTTCTGCAACATTGGCACCACTCCCAACAAAGAGCGGATAACGCCCACCTAGAACGTGCTGAGCACGCAAATCTTGGCGCGTAATTTTCTGCTCTTTAAATTTTTGATTGACCGATGCGATGCTATTGGTCTGCTGATACGGAATGGCTTCATCTTCTGCAAAGTTGGCGAGGTTCATCCCAATCGAGCTGGAAAAGTGTGCCAGTCCCGCTTCAGGATTGGCATAGCGAATGTATTCAGCCAATTTCTCTTGGGCGAGTTCATCGGTCTCTGCGGTCACTACCGTAATGCCGACAAAGAGTTTTACGGCTTGTGGGTCACGACCTTGCGCTGCGGTTTGACTGCGAATTTTCTGTACCTGATTTTTGACTTTTTCAGCGCTGTCTGCACCGATAAACATGCCTTCCGCATGTTGCGTCGCAAAAGCTAAACCACGTGGTGAAGCACCGGCCTGATACAACACAGGGGTGCGCTGAATCGATGGAGAAACTTGAAATACCCCTTGGCTTTGATAGAACTTCCCTTGGTGTTGAATGGCATGTACTTTTTTGGGGTCGCTAAAGATGCGATTTGCTTTATCTTTTTGAACCGCATCATTTTCCCAAGAGCCTTCCCAAAACTTATAGCAAAGCTGCAAAAACTCTTCAGCTTGTTCATAGCGTAGATCATGATCTTTCAGGCCTTTTTGCCCAATCAAGCGTTCTGCACTGTCTAGATATCCAGTCACGATATTCCAGCCGATTCGACCTTGGGTCAGGTGGTCTAGGCTGGCAAATCGACGTGCAAATTGATAAGGCGTTTCATAGCTCAAATTGACTGTTACACCAAAACCTAAGTTTTCAGTGACCGCAGCCATTGCAGAAATTAGGGTGCTGGGGTCATGGCTCGGCAGTTGGATCGACTCTTTAAGTGTGAGATCAATATTGCCTTCATAAACATCATAGACCCCGGTGATATCTGCAATAAATAGCCCGTCAAACAGCCCTTGCTCCAAGGTTTTGGCAAGATCCGTCCAATAGCTTAGTTCATTAAAGCGGTGTGACTCATCGCGTGGATGGGTCCATAAGCCATGATTGATATGCCCGACACAGTTCATGTCGAAGGCATTCAGTAAAATTTTCTTGGCTGAATGTGATCGGGTATCTGCTGTGGTGATTTCGCTCATTACAAGGTCCCTCGACGTGGGGGCAATACGCCATTTAGGAGGTAATTGGCAATGAAGAAATATTTCCATCGCCCTGCATCATGCAAGGTATGGACACGTGCATTACGCCAAAAACGATCTAGACCATCTTCACGCTGACTGCCACGGCTGCCTGCAAGCTCAATCAATTTTGAAGCCGCTTTCAGTGCAGTTTCAGTACTATGCGCACGTACTTTCGCTACATCTAATGAGGCTTTTGCGATGTTTTCAGCATTGGGCTGTGGGCGAGCAGCATCGATGGCACGAGCGGCTTGTTTCAGCAAGACCTCACTGGCGCGAACATCTGCGGCAATACGACCGAGTTCGTATTTGGTTAAAGGATCTTCGCTTGCAAGATCAAGACCTGAATCAATCCATGGTCGTGCTTGGTGTACGCGGTGCAAACTTTCTTCAAAGGCTGCGCGGGCTATACCGACTTCAATCGCAGCATGCATAATTTGCGCAAATGGCCCAACCAATGTCGGCTCCGTAAATGCCCGATCAAAGGGAATGACATCTATGGCAGGAACTGCAACTTGGTGAAATTTTACAGAACCACTGCCGGTGGTGCGTTGTCCAAATCCTGTCCAATCATCGATCAGCTCTAAACCTGTATTTTCACGTGCAATAAAGGCTAAATATTCACGACCATCTTGGTCTTTGACCAATGTGGGAATACGATGTGCAAATAAACTGCCGGTGCAATAAAACTTTTCACCATTCACCACAAAACCATCGTCATGAGGGCGAATCGACGTTTGTTTTTGCGCAGCGGTTTTGGTTTTAAACTCGGCTAAGGCATTGCCAAAACGTGCGCCAGCAAGCACTTCGGCATAAAGCTTTTGCTTTTGTTCAGCTGTGCCGGTGTTTCGTAATACTTCCAATGCATAAAAATGGTTTTGTGGAATTTGTCCAATTGAACCATCTACACCACTCATAAGCGCAATCACTTGCGCCACGGTATCACTTGAAACTTCGGCACCGCCAAAAGCTTCGGGAACCGTGATTGCCCAGAGACCAGATTGGCTATAGGCCTCGATTTCATCAAAAGGGAGTATGCGTTCGGCATCACGTTGCACGGCATTTTTTCTAAATTGTTCGGCCAATTGTTTTGCAATTTCAATCGCTTCTGCATCGGACTGAATAATATGCGCAGGTGTCGTTGATGCGGCCTGTAGCGAATTTATATTTTGGAAAGAGGTCATCAGAATTCTCCTTAAATCCACGCATGGCGTGCAGGTAATTTATGATTTAAGTAATAGTCGCCTAAGGTATGCAGCTTCCAACGCACAGGATCATGTAGGGTGTGTACTCGGGCATTGCGCCAGTGTTGATCAAGGTTATGAGCACTTAAACTTGCACGGCTGCCGCCTAATTCAAGGAGTTTTTCAGAGATCTGTAAGGCTGCATCATTGGCATAGATTTTGGCTTCTGCGACACGAATCGAAGCCAGAGCAGCTTGTTGTTCACTCACCTGATCAAGCTGATCTAATTCATCGAGGTAATCTGCGGCTTCATCTAAAAGTAAAATCGTAGCATCCAATAAAACTGCAGATTTACCCACCTCTTGTAGGGTGTAGGGCTCAAAACTGGCTTTCTCAACTTGTGCATCCACAATCGGACGGGCTTTTTGTACCGCAGAAAGGGTGTCTGCAAAGGCAGCTTCCGCAATCCCGACATCGATCGCGACTTGCATCAATTGTGAAAAGGCACCTCGATACGTTGGCCTTGCAGAAAGCTTACGTTCATCAAAAATTAATAGGGGGTCTACTGCCACATGGTTTAGTTTGACGGTGCCACTAGACGTTGTGCGCTGACCAAAACCATTCCAGTTATCAATCACTTCTACGCCTGTAGCATGTCGATCAATGATGGTCAGGACAACATGACCTTCAGGGTGAACGGCTTTAATCGCCAACCAATCTGCAAAACTACTGCCGGTTGAATAGAACTTTTCACCATTAACAACATACTTTCCATTTTCAATGCGCAGCGTTGTGTTTAAGGTTTTAGTGTCTTTGGTGTTGCGCTCTGGGCCACCATTGGCTAAACGTTTTCCCTGTAAAATTTCATTAAAAATAAAGGCTTTTTGCTCATCCGTTCCCATGAGGTCAATCATATACAGCAAGGCAATTTGGTTTTGTGGAATTTGGCCCACGCTAGAATCTGCTTTATTGATAATGCGAAAAACCTGCGCCAGTGTCTTGTTGGACACGTAGGCACCGCCAAATTTTTTGGGAATACGAATGCCACCTAAACCTTTTTGACTGAATAAGTCGATTTCTGCAAAAGGCAGCAGGCGGTTCTGATCACGTTCATTTCGACCTTCCAAAGCAAAATCTGCAACATGATACGCTGCATGAATTGCTTCTAAGTCATTTTCAATAACATGAATATTTTCAGAGATTAAATGAGACATAATGACACCTTTAATAGATATCAAAACGCTACTCGTAAATCCGTGATTCTTTAAATGATGGATTATTCTTAACTTAGCAGAATGTCTTTTTAGCATTTAATCTGCATAAAAATTATGCAAATTAGATAAAATAAGTGTTTGATTTAAAACAATAGATGTAGAAATAACAACAAATGAATTTATTAGAAAATAAGGTATTAGCAACTTTGCAGATATTCAACCTTAAAAATAATATATCTAAGACAGTGGGTTAGATACTTCTATTTGAATGAAGTATAGCTTTGTTCAAGGCCTCATTTAACATTGTAGATTCGTCTGAATCGCTCCAAATTATCTCACTTTCTTTGTAGAAGACAAAAGCTTAGTAATATTACGATAGCTATAAAGAAAGTAGTGATAGGCTTCATCTAGCTATTGGCTCTAGAGCTTGATGTTTTAACATACATTAAATGGGATGAGTGGAAACCTCAGTCTGAATATCGTTGCCAATGCAGTTAAGAAATTGCTTCGAACAGGAATAAAGGATGAGATTCTAAATTACCAGTTCAATATTTCTTAAATTAATCAGATTCATGCATGTGTAATGGTTTGAAATCAATTGAACGAACGAGGCTGTTTTCACCCCTCAATGATGACTTAAATCTAAGTTGTTTAGGAGGGCTTAATTTTTTGAATCTTTGAATAAGCATGTCGATCAAAACACAATACTTGAAAAGGAGTATACTTCTACTACTAAAGTACAATCACAGTGTGTGATTGTACTCAATCTTCAAACTTCGTTACATAGGCAACTATTTGGTATCAATAGCCCAAATTATTTCCTTATCTGTAAGTATTTAAAACTGAATGCTAGCCATAACTTCAAGAATTGAATGAGTAGAATGTAATTAGATTTATACGATTTCAAATGCGTTTTGTTGGGCACCATGTATTTATAGCATACGATTTAAAAGACTTTACTTTATTCTAATTTTTTGACTATTTAACCAAGCCTATATTACCCAGAGGCAAGGTATGAACACAGAACAAACCTCTCTGCAAGAGCGTGTAGGGGCTAAAGTCTACCGATATTTTTTTATCGTACTGACTGCTCTGATCGCACTATATTTAATCATCCAAGGTTCTAAATTATTGAGTCTCGGTGGTTCAAGCTATTATCTCATTGCTGGTGTTGCGTATATCGTCATCGCTGTTTTATATGCAATGAAAAAAGCCGCTGGCTTTTGGTTGTCTATCATCACATTTATTGCAACTGTGATCTGGGCAATTGCTGAAGTGCAAGGTTTTGACTTTTGGCAATATATTCCACGTTTAGTGACCCCAACTGTTTTATTTGTTTTAAGCCTATGGGCAAGTCGTAGTCTGCCTGCACTGAGCCTCACAAAAGTTAAAATAGCCAATCAAGTTGGATTCGTTGGTTTAGCTGCCTGTGTGGTTGCGCTGATTGCCGCATTCTTCCCACATGGCAAAATTTTAAATCCAGTTGATCTCGTACAAGATCCAAGTTTAGCAAAACCAAATGCTGAAAACCCAGACAACTGGGAGTATTTTGGTCGTAATGGTAACGGTACACGTTTCGCTCCATATACTGACATTACCCCTGAAAATGTCAAAGATTTGAAAGTTGCTTGGACCTACCATACGGGTCGTGATTTGAAAGCAGGTGTAGACGAAAATACACCCATTCAAATTGGTAGCACACTGTATTCATGTACACCGACCAATATTATCACTGCCATTGATGGTGATAGTGGTAAAGCACTTTGGAAATATGATCCTAAAGCAAAAACTGCGGAACATATTACCTGTCGTGGTGTAGGCTACTACGATGCAACTAAAGATAAATCACTTACACCTGCCGATTTAGCATCTAACGGCATCAAAGCATGTCCACAACGTATTTTAACCTCTACTGTTGATGGTCGTTTAATTGCCTTGAATGCGAAAACAGGTGCTTTATGCCCTGAGTTTGGTATCAATGGTCAAGTCGATGTTTTACATGACATGGGGCCAACTGAACAAAGTAAACGCTACCACCCAACATCAACTCCTCTCATTGCAGGTCATGTTGCAATTTTAGGTGGCTGGGTCCGTGATATTGTGCACGGCGAGCCTTCTGGTGTCGTACGTGCCTATGATGTTCGTACAGGTAAATTGGCTTGGGCGTGGGATATTGGTAATCCTGAACTTGTTGGTGAGCCTAAAGATGGTAAAGGTTATACCCTTGAAACGCCAAACATGTGGACCATTCCAACCTATGACAAAGACTTAAATCTTGTTTATTTACCTACTGGTAATGGTCCTCCAGATTATTGGGGTGGTGACCGTAGTGGTGCTAAAGAGAAATTTGGTTCGGCTGTCGTTGCTGTCAATGCAACGACTGGTAAAACAGTGTGGTCGTATCAAATTGTGCATCATGACGTATGGGATTATGACTTACCGTCACAACCTGTGCTTTACACCATGACCAATGATCAAGGTGAAAAAGTTCCTGCATTGATTCAAACCACTAAAATGGGACAAATCTTTGTCTTAGACCGTCGTACGGGTAAACCAGTGTCTAAAGTGGTTGAAAAAGCCGTTCCAACCTCTGGTGCTGCTGAAGGTGAAAAACTTTCTCCAACTCAACCATATTCTGTCGATATGCCACAAATTGGGAATGACACTTTACGTGAAAAAGACATGTGGGGGATCTCTACCTTTGACCAATTAAACTGTCGTATTGATTATAAAGATTCTGTGTATCAAGGTCTTTATACCCCGCCGGGTGAAAAATCATATATAGAATGGCCAAGTCTTTTAGGTGGTATGAACTGGGGTGGTATTTCTATCGATGAATCAACAGGTTTGATGTTCGTCAACGATATGCGTATGCCACTTCGTATGTCTCTTGTACGTAAAGAAGACATGGGCAAGTACAAAATCTCAACGGATGAAGTTCCAGGATTCATGGGGACTGTACGTCCACAATTTGCAGGTCCATATGCAGGTGTAAAAATCGACATCATGCAGTCTGCATTGGGTGTACCATGTAACCGCCCTCCGTTCGGAACCATGACAGCGATTGATTTGAAATCTAAAAAAGTCGTTTGGGAAGTGCCAATGGGGACTGCTGAACAACTTGGACCTTTAGGTATTAAATCTCATATGCCAATGCCTCTTGGTATGCCTACTTTAGGTGGTCCAACGTCAACTGCTTCTGGTCTAGTATTCTTTGCAGGTACTCAAGATTACTACTTACGTGCTTTAGACTCTAAAACCGGTAAAGAAGTGTGGAAAGCTGAACTTCCTGTGGCTGCTGTTGCAGCACCATTGATTTATAAGTCACCAAAAACTGGAAAACAATATGTGGTTATTTCTGCAGGTGGTGCAAGCCACTCTAAAGATGTAGGTGATTACATCATTGCCTATGCTTTGCCTGATCAAAAATAATTGACATACAATTTACTAAAAAACCAAAGCTTAGGCTTTGGTTTTTTTTGAAAAAATAATGATCAATATCTAAAATTTTAATAAGTAATGTAAGCGTCCGCTGAACACACCTTCTGAATTCATCCTATAAGCCTTAATTTAGTCCCCACTTAGAAACAAGTGGGGACTTAAATTTATGACTACAAATCATCAGACATCCATCGCATCTCTTGCGAA
>NZ_VPAM01000022.1:0-65814 GCF_013419215.1 Acinetobacter sp. YH12096
GCCTATTTAAGTGATGTGCTGAAAAGGTTGCCGACACATAAAGTGACTCAGATTGAAGAATTACTGCCACATCGCTGGAAATCCAACTCAAATTAAAAAATAGGCATGGGGTTCAGCGGACGCTTACAATTATCCAAACATATTGGAATTAAAAAAATCCCCTCATTCGAGGGGATTTTTTTGAATCAAACTACAGTATTAAAGTGCTGCAATCTGCTCCATATTCGCTTTAATTTTCGCTAACTGATCAGCAAACTCAGCAAGTTTCACTTTCTCGCCTTCAACCACAGCCGCAGGTGCTTTGCTTACGAAACCTTCGTTAGAAAGTTTGTTGGCAATTTGGTCATGCTGTTTTTGAACCTTGTCTAAGTCTTTTTGTAGACGAGCCAATTCCGCTTTAGGGTCAATTAAACCCTTCATTGGAACGAATACAGACACATGACCGACTACAGATGAAGAAGACAATGGTGGTTGTTCAGCATCTGCAAGGAAAGTAATGCTTTCAACTTTTGCCAATGCTTTAAACAACGGCTCAATACGAGCAATCTGTGCTTTTTCAGCATCAGTGGTGTTTTGAAGTAGAACAGGCAACAAGCGAGCATTACCTAAGCCCATTTCACCACGGATGTTACGTACAGCACCAATCAAACCTTGAAGCCATTGCATATCTGCTTCAGCTTGCTCATTCACTAACGCTTGGTCAGCAACAGGGTACTGTGCAAGCATAATCGTTTCGCCCGAAATGTTTAACTTCGGCGCAAGTGTTTGCCAGATTTCTTCGGTTAAGTAAGGCATTAATGGATGCGCTAAACGTAAAGATGCTTCCATCACAGAAAGAAGCACACGACGTACTTCAGCTTTACGCTCAGTTGATACGTTTTCGTCATTTAGAACAGGCTTAGTCAGCTCTACATACCAGTCACAGTATTCATTCCAAATGAACTCATAAATCGCTTGTGCAGCCAAGTCTAAACGATACGTCGCGAATGCTGTTTGCACCGCTTGTTCTGCTTTTTGCAGACGGCTCACGATCCACTGTTCAGGCAATTCCCAAAGGTCTTGACGAGCATCGATACCAATCACTTGCTCTTCGCAGTTCATCATCACGAAACGGGTAGCGTTCCAGATTTTGTTGGCAAAGTTACGGTAACCTTCAACACGTTTCATGTCGAACTTAATGTCACGACCAGTGTTGGCAAGCGCACAGAACGTGAAACGAACCGCGTCTGTACCGTAAGATTGAATACCTTCAGGGAATTCTTTACGGGTAGATTTTTCAATCTTGGCTGCTTGTTTCGGGTTCATCAAACCAGTCGTACGTTTTTGTACTAAAGTTTCAAGATCAACACCGTCAATCAAGTCTAATGGGTCAAGCACGTTGCCCTTAGATTTAGACATTTTCTGACCTTCGCCATCACGTACTAAACCGTGAACGTACACAGTTTTGAACGGTACTTGTGGCGTGCCATCTTCATTCTTCATGAAGTGCATGGTCATCATGATCATACGCGCCACCCAGAAGAAGATGATGTCAAAACCTGTCACCAATACATCAGTTGAGTGGAAGGTATTTAAGAAGTAGTTTTCTGCATCTTTCTTGGCATCACCCGTCCAACCTAAGGTCGAGAATGTCCAAAGTGCAGAGGAGAACCATGTATCCAGTACGTCTTCGTCTTGGTTTAATTGAATATCGGCAGGGATATTGTTTTTCGTACGAACTTCTTCTTCGTTTCGACCTACATAAACATTGTCTTCAGCATCGTACCAAGCAGGAATACGGTGACCCCACCACAATTGACGCGAGATACACCAGTCTTGAATGTTGTTCATCCACGCCATATACATATTGCTGTATTGCTCAGGCACGAACTTGATGCGACCATCTTGCACCGCTTCAATTGCAGGTTGCGCTAACGGTGCAATTTTCACATACCATTGGTCAGTCAATAATGGCTCAACAATTACGCCCGAACGGTCACCGCGAGGTGGTTTCAAGGTGTACGGTTGGATTTGATCTAACCAACCTTCGCTTTCCGCTTGTTCAACCAATTGTTTACGTGCTTCAAAACGCTCTAAACCAATGTAGTCTGCAGGTGCAGGAATGGTTTTAGAAATTTGTTCACCTGCTTTTGCGATATATTCAAATTCAGCCAATACTTCAGCATTTTTGTTGAAGATGTTGATGATTGGCAATTCGCAGCGTTTACCCACTTCATAGTCATTGAAGTCGTGTGCAGGGGTAATTTTTACACAGCCTGTACCAAATTCTTTATCGACATATTCATCTTTTACGATTGGAACGGCACGACCTGTAATTGGGAGGATGATGTTTTGACCAACAAGGTGCGAGTAACGCTCATCATCAAGGGCAACCGCAACCGCAGTATCACCCAGCAATGTTTCAGGACGAGTGGTTGCCACTACAATGTGATCTTTACCATCGTGAGTGCGTAGTGATTTATCTTCAAAGAAATATTTGAAGTGCCACAATGAACCTTGTTCTTCTTTATCCGACTCAACTTCTAAGTCAGAAAGGGCAGTTTGTAATTTTGGATCCCAGTTTACAAGGCGTTTGCCGCGGTAAATTAAACCTTCTTCGTGTAATTTCACGAAAACTTCTTTCACCGCATTCGATAAGCCTTCGTCCATAGTGAAGCGTTCACGTGACCAGTCTACAGATGAGCCTAGACGACGAATTTGACGGGTAATGTTACCGCCAGATTGTTCTTTCCATTCCCATACTTTTTCGATGAACTTTTCACGGCCTAGGTCGTGACGGCTGATGCCTTCAGCGCCCAATTGACGTTCAACAACCATTTGCGTTGCGATACCGGCATGGTCAGTACCCGGCTGCCAAAGGGTATTTTTGCCAGACATACGGTTATAACGAGTCAACGCATCCATAATGGCATTGTTGAAACCATGACCCATGTGCAAGCTACCAGTGACGTTTGGTGGCGGAATCATAATACAGAATGAATCACCTTTTTGAGATGGCTTGAAGTAGCCTCTCTCTTCCCAAGTCTTGTACCATTTTTTTTCGATCTCGGTCGGATCGTAGGTCGTAGCAATATTTTGCGCTGAATCAGTCATAGTCTAAACAGATCAAAAGTGGATAAAAAATTAGATCTATTGTAGCAAAAAAAATGGTGAATTAGGGATGTTGGGCGAATGTTAACTTTTAGGATTTGGCAGTAAATAAAAGAGTCCGTATGATAGGACCTAAGATAAGAAGTATCCATTGATCCCAAAACTAAGATAAAAGGAGCAATATCAAATGACTTATTCTATTTCTTTAAAGATTCAACCTACGACATATCAACGTTTTGAGACGATTCATCAAAAACTTAATGCAGGTGAAACAGAAAGTCAGTCCAAAGCCTTAGGGGATAATCTAGCGGATATTGCATGTGAAATTTTAGATCAAGTTTTTGGTCAAATGGCGCGCATGAATAAGTCTGGAGACAATGAATCCGAAAAAATTATTCAGCAAATACGTGAAACGACCCGTAAATATATGCCGTGGTCTGTGTCTTTTTTCGGCAATGACCGCCTTGTACCGATGGTGAATTATTTATATGGACGTTTTTATAGCGAAGATGGTCAGCATTTTATGCATTACCCGATCGATGCCTCTCTAGCGAATGACTTGCTAGGCTTTGTCAGTCAGATGAAAGACGGGCAAAACCAATATGTGCCGCTCGCGTTGAAAGCATTCACGCAAGTGGTCGATGCAGGGGTGACGCATTTGGTGCGTGAACCAAAAAAAATGCTGAAATTTAATATGGTGGTGGATAAAACTTTAACCGGTGTCATCAATCTCACCACGCAACTCGGATATAAACGCTTCGATAAACTCGGCAAAATTTATGATGCACAATCGATGAGTCAGTACTTTGATCATTTTATGGTGTTTTTGAGCAATGAGCCTGTACTACATAAAGCATAAAATACATATAAATGAATAAATTAGTTATTTAAAGGGATGTCAAAATGGCAAAACGTGATGATTTGAACGGAAAAGTGGTATGGATTACTGGGGCATCTTCAGGTTTGGGTGAAGCTTTAGCGAAAGAATGTGCTTTGCAAGGGGCACAGGTCATTTTGACCGCACGTCGTTTTGAAGAGTTGGAAAAAGTCCGGGTTTCATTATTACATCCAGATCAGCATCTTTCAGTGTGTGCAGACATTACCAATGAAGAACAAGTTCGCCATGCTTATGAACAAGTCCTTGCGCATAAAGGCCGAATTGACTGGCTAATCAATAATGCGGGATTGAGTCAGCGTGCATTGATCACGGATACGACTATGCAAACTGAACGTGCCATCATGGAAGTAGATTATTTTTCGCAAGTCTATTTGACTAAAACCGTTTTACCGACTTTTTTAGCGCAAAAGTCTGGTCGAATTGCTTTTGTTTCAAGTGTTGCAGGCTTATTAGGGACACAGTACCGAGCGACCTATTCTGCTGCAAAAGCTGCCATTCATATGTGGGCGAACAGTCTACGTGCGGAAGTTGCGGATCAAGGGGTGGGCGTATCGGTGATATTCCCCGGATTTGTCAAAACCAATGTTTCATTTAATGCACTCAATGGTGCCGGCAAGCCACAAGGGCATCAGGATGAAGCCATTGAAAATGGTCTAGAAGCCAATGAGTTTGCCGAAACGGTGGTGCAATCTTTGCAACGTGGGGAAGAATACATCGTGGTGGGTGGTTCTAAAGAAAAGCTCGGTGTTTGGGTATCTCGATTATCACCGACAACGTTATATAAAATGATTCGTAAAACCAAAGTGAAGTAAATTTTATCAAGTTTAAATAGTTTAAAAGTCACTCTTAACAGTGACTTTTTTAATGAGTAACGAGATTATAAGAAATGAAAAAGAATAATTTTAACAAATGGGGAATAGCCATCATTTTGTGCGCAATCATTGGTGCAATCGGTACAGTGGCATATTTTTATTTTAAACAGAAAACTCAAAAAATTGAGCAGAAGTCAACGCTCGAAAAGCCTGAAAAAGAAATAGGAACTGTATCAGAACCAGTTATTGAATCTGTTGAGATTGAACCTAAAGTTGAAGCGGCGAGTGCAGAAGTTGTTATGCGAGGACCAAATGAGGGGTGGTTACCGATCGAAGCACTGTTTGATGAAAAAGGATTATTGAAGTCTGAGTATTACAGTCAAAATCCTCAAGATTCAGATGTTGATAAATTACCTTATAGCTCGAATAAAATTGGTGATTTTAAATGGCGAGCTGAATTTCATCCTGTTGATGATTTTAAAGGCGATCAGGCTAGATTCAAAGATCAATGTTTTGGATATTGTGTTTTAGTGAAAGGTAAGTTGCTGACCAGTGTTGAATCGACTGTATTTACGGGCGCATTTATTGCGAAAGATCATTTGATCGAAGTGATTGCACATAAGGGGAGTGGCGCATATATGCCTGTCAACTATACCTTTATCAAAATCGACAAAGCTGGTAATGCAGAGTTAATCTCAGATGATCATAATTCTTACAAAGATCAATTGGCTCGTATCAATCATTCGGGACTCGAGATTGACTTAAAACCATTTAGAAAACTTCAATATTTTCTTCTAATGAATGAATATGGTTTAAATGTGTCGATGCAAAAAACCAATAAGGTGGATGTTGAACCGACTCAGTGTAAAGAGTATTACGAAGGAACATTAGAGGCATGTCCAACTTTATATGGATGTAAAGCTGACATTGTGGTGCAAGATCTGGCACGTGCTTATGCTGGAGATGTTGCATTTAGTTATCATGATCCAAATATTGATGAAAAGAAATTTAATGAAGTTTGCTTTAAAGTTTGTCGCAATGAAAATGTGAGTTATGAAGAGTTTGAAAACACATTGTGTAAAGTAAATTAAATAGTAAAAATGAATTGGGGAGAAGTAGAGAGATCAGATGTCTCTCTTTTGAATTGCTGTTCCATACGCAAAGACTTCGACCATGCCGCCTTGCATACCCAACTCAGTGGTGCTTAAACGCAGGCCCATAATTTGCGTTGCGCCCATCTTTTCAGCTTCTTGCTTTAAACGCACCACGGCTTCACGACGTGCCCGATCGACAATGCTTTCATAACTGGTTAAACGTCCGCCAAAGAAGTTCTGAATATTGGCAATCACATATTTAAAATAATCATGTGAAATCACTACATTACTCGAAATCAGCTGTCCGAAATGTTCAGTAGTTTTAAAACGGTTGTTGTCTATTTGAATATGCGCTAAACGTTTTTCTTGAGCTTCGAGTTCTTTGAGATGTTTTTGTTCGATATGGCGACCGAAGCCCCAGCCAATACAAAAAAGCGCCACAAAGATCAGGACTTTAAAAATAAAGGCATCCATGACTTAGTCCTGAGTTGGAAATGGGTCTGGGAGTTTTGCTGAGTTGGCTTCTACGCGAACAGCCGTGCCATACACAAATAATTCAGAGGCGCCTTGAGCAATATTTGAGGTTGAAAAACGGATGCCGACGACAGCATTCGCGCCTAAGGCACGTGCTTTATCAATCATACGGCTCATAGCTTCTTGACGGGATTCTTCGAGTAGTTCTGTATAACCTTTGAGCTCACCACCCACAATATTTTTTAGGCCAGCCATAAAGTCACGACCAACATGTTTACTGCGGACAGTACTGCCATAAACGACATCAAGTTGTTGTGTAATGGTATGACCCGGAACAGATTCAAGATTACTTAAAAGCATTTTTAGTTATCAATATAAAAAGGTGAATTGAAGATAGGAAACTCTTCAACAAAAAGCAATATGTTCATTTTTATTTTGAGGCTTCGATCTAAAAATGAAAAAGCCCACCGAAGTGAGCTTTTCAAATATTACGGGCTAGGCTAAATCAAATTATTGTTTTGATGCTGCTTTACGTTCGGCAGTAGAAGGTTGGTATTGCACAGCATCAGAAGTGTTGGCTTTGATACCACCACCAAGTGTTTTATACAATTCAACTTGGTTGTTGAGATTTGCTTGTTCAAGCAACAACAAACCTTGCTCAGCTGCATAAGATGCACGCTGCGCATCCAGTACAGTTAAGTAGCTATCAATACCAGCACGGAAGCGGGCATTTGATAGTTTGTACGTTGTATTGGTTGCATCAACTAAACGGCGCTGTGCTGCAATACGGTCACCAATGTTTTGGCGAACTGCAAGCGCATCATTCACTTCACGGAAAGCTGACTGAACTGATTTTTCATAATCAGACAATGCAATTTTCTGGTCAGTTTCAGAAACTTTAATATTGGCCTGACGTGTACCCCAGTCGAAGATTGGAATATCTAGGCTAGGACCAGCAGACCATACAAAGTTGCCTGATTTAAATAGATCACCTAAGTCCGTTGAAGCATAACCCGCAGAACCTGTCAGACTAATCGTAGGGAACAGACGTGCTTTAGCTGCACCAATGTTCGCACCAGCAGCAGACAGTTTGTATTCAGCTGCACGGACATCTGGACGGTTGTTCAACAAATCACTTGGAATACCCGAACCAATGGTATTGGTCGAAGTAATTCGATTGACACGTTGGTTCGGCAGCAAGTTCGCAGGCACTTGTTGACCCACTAATAGGTTCAATAAGTTTTGTGCTTGAGCAATTTGAGTCTTGTAGTTCGCAACATCATTACGTGCAGTTTCTACAGAAATTTGAGCCTGACGAACAGGAACTTCACTGTCGATACCGACATCAAAACGCTTTTTGTTGAGATTATAAGATTCAAGCTGAGCCTTTAAGGTTTGATCCGCAAGCTTCAAGTTTGAGTTAGCGTATGCATAGTTTAACCATGCTTGAGCCACTTGACCCACAAGCGCAATTTGCGTTGCATCACGGGCACTTGCAGTTGCAAGGTAACTGTCTAAAGCATTGTCTTTTAAGCTACGTACACGACCCCAAAAATCAAGTTCATAGGCAGTGACACCTAAACCGACATTGTAAGAAGTTACAGGCTTTTGCGTATTCAACGTGTCTTGACGAAGTACGCTACCACTTGCACCAATGGTTGGTAATTGACCATTGGCAGTGATTTGATACTGTTGTTGTGCACGTTCAATATTTAAAGCAGCCGTACGTAGGTCACGGTTATTGGCTAAAGCTAAGTCAAGAACTTGTACCAGACGTTGGTCAGCAAAGAAATCTTTATATCCTTGCTCAGCCACAGAAGTGCCAGAAGCACTTGCTGTGTAGCTTTCGGGGATATTGGTCTGAACAACCGGCTCTGGACCACGCATGCTTTGGCAGGCAGCCAAAGCAAGCGCAAGTGAAGAAACCGCAATGCTACGACCTGCAATAGACCATACATTTTGCATCACGATAAATGCTCCTGATTATTTTGTTGTTTTGGTTTGTACTTAAAGATACTTCGGATCCATACGTAGAACACAGGAATAAAGAAGATACCAAGTAGGGTAGAACTGATTACGCCACCCAATACACCATAACCTACAGAGTGCTGGCTACCTGCACCTGCACCCGAAGAAAGGGCAAGCGGAAGTACACCAAAACCAAAGGCTAAAGTGGTCATGATAATTGGACGTAGACGCATTTTAGCGGCATGCAAAGTTGCGTCAAACAGATCTTCACCTTTTTCTTGAAGTTCTTTGGCAAATTCTACGATCAAGATCGCATTCTTCGCGGACAAACCAATGACGGCAATAATAGCCACCTGGAAGTAAATGTTATTCGCCAAGTTTGGATTTTTGAAGAACACCATTCCAAGGAAAGTCAGTAATAACGCACCCAATACACCTAATGGTACAACCAGTAATACTGAGAACGGAATAGACCAGCTTTCATACAAGGCAGCAAGACATAGGAAGACGATTAACAATGAAAGTGCGTATAGGAATGGTGCTTGTGCGCCAGACTCACGTTCTTCTAGAGATAAACCAGTCCATTCATAGTCAAAGCCTTGAACGCCCATCGAAGGAAGTTTTTGTACAATTTCTTCCATCGCTTTCATCGCGTCGCCCGAACTTACACCCACACCCGGTGAACCTTGAATGTTCACAGATGCGATACCGTTATAACGTTCAAGACGTGGTGAACCATAAGTCCATTCACCAGTAGCGAAGGTCGAGAATGGAACCATTGTGCCTTGGTTGTTACGGACATACCACTGGCTCAGGTCTTCAGGCATCATACGTGCCGCAGCTTCACCTTGTACATAGACTTTCTTCACACGACCACGGTCAACGAAGTCATTGATGTAAGAACCACCCCATGCCATACCCATTGTGGTATTGATTTCAGCAATGCTGACACCCATAGCACCGGCTTGAGCTTGGTCAATCGTGATTTTGTACTGTGGCGTATCTTCTTGACCGTTAGGACGAACACCCATGAGGCGTTTATCTTGAGCAGCCATACCGAGCACCATATTACGGGCATCGATAAGTTGTTGATGAGTTTGACCTGCAGAAGCTTTTAACTGCAAGTTGAAGCCGGCAGTTACACCCAATTCAGGCATTGCTGGTAATTGGATTGGCATGATGTATGAAGCATCCTTCACGATCATGTTCAATGCCATACCACGTTGAATAATCGCACCCACTTGAGATTCAGGTGATGTACGGTCTTCCCAATCTTTTAACTTGATGAATGCAAGACCTGCGTTTTGACCTACACCTGTGAACGAGAAACCGGCAACACTGAATACAGAATCGACATATTTTTCTTCGTTTTTCAGGAAGTAATCGGTCATTGCAGTGACAGTTTTATCCGTACGCTCAAGTGAGGCATTCGGTGGTAACTGTACCAGTGTCATTACAACACCTTGGTCTTCTTCAGGTAAGAATGATGATGGTAACTTTTGGAATAAAAGCACTAATAAGCCGATTACAACTGCATAAATCACACCAGAGAAAATCTTGTGGTGTGTCATGAAGTTCACGCCGCCTTGGTATTTATGCGCAACTTTATCAAAAGAGCTGTTAAACCAACGGAAGAAACGGGCAAAGATATTGTTGCTTTCAGGTTTGTTTGGATCATGTTGTTTCAACATGGTCGCACATAGGGCAGGGGTAAAGGTCAATGCTACAATCAATGACAGAATCATTGCTGTTACCAGCGTGATTGAGAACTGACGATAAATTACACCTGTCGTACCACCGAAAAATGCCATCGGCACGAATACAGCGGTTAACACAGAGGTAATACCGATTAAGGCACCCGAGATCTGTTTCATTGAGATTTCAGTTGCAGTCACTGGGTCAAGATGATCTTCAACCATGACACGTTCAACGTTCTCTACGACAACAATTGCATCATCCACGAGGAGACCAATCGCCAGTACCATCGCGAACATGGTGAGAGTGTTGATCGAGAAACCAAACATGTTAATGACAGCAAAAGTACCCAATACCACTACAGGTACAGCCAATGTCGGAATAATCGTTGCGCGCCAGTTCTGTAAGAATAAGAACATCACAAAGAATACAAGAATCACGGCTTCTACAAGGGTATGTACAACACTTTCAATCGATAACTTAATGAATGGAGTCGTATCAAATGCAAGCGTGTCTTTTAAACCTTCAGGGTAGTTTGGACGTAGTTCTTTTAAACGTGCTTCAACAGCTTCGGCTGTGTCTAATGCGTTTGCACCAGTTGCTAGTTTGATCGCTACACCACCAGCAGGTTTGTTGTTGAACTTAGAGTCAAACTGATAGTTGTCTGCACCTAATTCAACACGTGCAACATCACCTAAACGTACCTGAGCACCATCACTACTGTTACGCAGGAAAATGTTTTTAAACTGCTCTGGTGTTTGCAACAAACTTTGTGCTGTAACTGTCGCGTTCAGTACTTGACCTTCAGTTGCAGGCGCACCACCTAACTGACCAACAGCAACCTGAGCATTCTGTGTACGGATAGCCGCAGCCACATCACTCGGTGTAACTTTCAGGTTTGCCATTTTGGCTGGATCTAGCCAAATACGCATCGCATAAGAACCACCGAATACTTGGACTTCACCTACACCTGCCACACGGCTGAGAGGTTCAGAAATATTCGAGTTTACATAGTCCTTAATGTCGTCCGCAGTCAACTTACCCGACGGTGAGTGGAATGCTACAACTTGTAGGAAGCTTGCGCCAGATTTGGTGACTTTTACACCTTGACGTTGTACGTCTTCAGGTAATAGCGCTGTCGCAGACTGGAGTTTGTTCTGGACTTGAACTTGGGCGATATCTGGATCGATCCCTTGTTCAAAGTTCAATGTAATAGATGCTTGACCGTTACCCGCACTGTTTGACGAAATATAACGTAAGCCATCCAAACCATTCATTTGTTGTTCAATGATTTGGGTTACGGTGTTTTCAACTGTTTCTGCAGACGCACCAGGGTAAGTCGCAGAGATTGAAACCGTTGGCGGCGCAATGGTCGGATACTGTGCAATTGGCATATTAGATAGCGTGAGTACACCCGCTAGCATAATTACCAATGCAATCACCCACGCAAAAATGGGGCGATGAATAAAGAATTGAGCCATTCAGTCTACTCCTTATGCGTTTGAAGTAGCTTTTTGTTCAGTTTTAGGCGCTGCTTGTTCTGCGGCTTTAGCGTCTGGTTTTGCTGCAGCAGGTTGTTGAGCACCTTGAGGTGCAGCGGCCTGAGGTTGATACGGTTTGGCTACAACTTGTTGCTCAGCTTTCACTTTTGCAATACCGTCAACAATCACTTTATCGCCAGTGTTTAAACCTTGAGTCACGATCCAGTTTGCACCTTGAGTACCGACTGTTGTTACAGGACGAGATTCTACAGCACCTTTTGCATTCACAATCATTGCCATTGCTTGACCTGTAGGGGTACGTGTAATAGCAGCTTGTGGAATAAGGTAAGCGTTTGGAATCACACCCTGAACGATGCGAGCATTGGCAAACATACCCGGAAGCAATAAATGGTTCGGGTTAGAGAACACAGCACGAAGCGTAACCGTACCTGTATCAGGGTTCACACTTGCATCAGAAAATGCAAGACGACCTTCAATTGGGTATTCGCTACCATCTTCAAGACGTAATTTCACTTTGGTGTTATTACTGCTGTCTAAGTTGCCTTTGCTTAACTGTTGGCGTAGACGAAGAAGTTCAGCACTTGATTGGTTAATGTCAACGTACATTGGATCAAGACGTTGAATTGTTACCAATGGATCAGCTTGAGATGCAGTAACTAATGCACCCGCTGTCACTGTTGAACGGTTGGTTTGACCTGAAATTGGCGCACGTACAGTTGAGTAACCTAGGTTAATTTCTGCATTTTTAAGTTCTGCCTGAGATGCCGCAACGTCTGCTTCAGCCAGTTTTACTTGCGCCACAATATCGTCATATTCTTGTTTAGAAATCGCATTTGAGCCAACAAGCTGACGGTAGCGACCTTCTTTAACACGTAACACGCCTAAATTTGCTTGTTGACGTGTTAAAGCAGCACGAGCACTGTCAGCTGAAGCACGGTTTGTACGTGAGTCGATCTCGTACAAGGCTTGTCCTTCGCGAACATAGCTACCTTCTGCAAATAAACGTTTCAGTACTACACCACTGGTTTGTGGACGTACTTCTGAAATTTCATAGGCAGATGTACGGCCTGAAAGTTCAACAGATTGTTCAACGCTTTGCGGTTGGGCAACAATGACACCGACTTCAGTTGGTGGCATTTGCTGTGCAGCAGCAGCTTGCTGTGCATTTTTAGGATCTTTGCTACAACCAACAAGTGCAATACTTGTTGCCAATGCGCAAGCAGTCAGGGCGGGAGCCCAAAGCTTTGCAGACATCATTGTTCCACCTCAATTAGATATTTATCTAAATTATTCATTTGTTTACGCTTTACTGATTTTGATGTAACTCAAATAAAGTAGCGCGATCCAAATAAAACTTATGCTCCAACCGGATAAGACATCTGTCGGAAAATGAACCCCAACATATACTCGCGAAACACCCATACACAGCATCCATAACAATGCCAAAATGGTGATCAAGCGATGTTGAGCATGTTGTCGGTAAATCAAGATCATCAAACACGCAAGCGATGCAGCATAACAACTGTGTGCGCTTGGGAATGAACTCCCGTAAGACGCTACAAGATGGTACATTTCTGGGGGGCGCGGTCTGGTGAACGTAAATTTAAGCAACCATGCAAGGCCGATACTTCCAAAGATCCCTATACTGATAAAAACAATCTCTGTGTATTTTTTATACCACGCAAAGTGTAAACACCATAGCGTGGTGAAAAATAATACAAAAGGCATGCCGCCTAGCGCGGAAAGTCCGATGGCAATTTGATTAAAAACAGCAATACGGTGCTGACTCATCCATTCCACGATATTTAAATCTAATAGATTTAAATAGGTGGGATAAAGCGACAACACACTGATAATTAATGCAAAAAAACCAACAAACAGTAGCGTTCGTGGCATATTTTATTCCTTGTCATTTTAACCGGTTTGAGCTCGGTTAATTAATGGACTAAAGTGTACTCATCAGTACACTTTATTTCAAGTCTGTGTAAATCATACTGATTTTATTTTTTGTGTTCATTTACATCTTACTAAAATAAAACACAAATCTGCTAATGATTGTTCTTACTGGCTTGTGTGCCATCTTCAACTTCAAGTGGGGCTTTTGGTGGCCAGAAAAAGTCACTTGGTCGCGTTAGAAAATGAGTCATCACCAATTTAGCCAGTGGTTTCCATTGTTCAAATCTTACGCGACGTGCCCGTAGTGCCACAATAATGGTTAACGTGAAACTGACGAATAAGTTAGTCAGACCGATCAGAATAACTCCTAAGAATGACACAATGATTAAGCCAATGTCTGGTGAACCATTAATATTGATGAGGCCTTGAATGAAGTTGGCCGAGGCGAAGGCGATATGGCGAATATCTAAAGGTAAACCAAAAATAAATCCAATCGTTCCCATACTGCCTAGCATGATCCCGAATAAGAAGTTACCTGCTAATGCACCTAAGTTTCGCTCAATGTAAGCGGCAAGCTTATCCAGTCTCTCTTGACCCATGATGCGTTTTAACTTTGGATGTGCTTGAATCCGTGGTCCAACTTTGCGATAGATCGCCATGTTGTCAAAGTACCCAGCAAGCAAACCTGATAAAAACAAACATACCCCAGCTATCGCAGCATGTGGCACAGCCAATGAGGTAAATGGATTGAGGTCGTGTAAGGTTTTAGCTGCTTTTGCATGATTCATTAATGGCTCATGTAAAGCCATGTCCCAACTGAGGGCGATCAATGCTGCAACAGGAATCGCAATACTAATGTTGCCTAAGATTGCAATAAACTGGGTTCGAATGATGTTAATAATCAGCGCGGCAAGTTCGGCAATCTGCGCCATTTTCGAGCCTTTACGATGTTGAACTGTCGAGGCAAGGGCGGCAGCTGTCATCGCAGGCTGTTTGGTAGCAACCGTAAAATGTAAGACATGAATCAGCATAAAGCCGAAAGAGTAGTTCAGACTATATGAAATGGCTTGCATGAGCGGTGCCATGCTGACACGGGCCATCAGCACTTTTAAAGTTGCCATACATGCAATGATCACACCGGCACCTGCCGCAGATCGGTACATGCTCATAAAGCCTTGTTTGTCCGTACTTACATAGTGTTCGCCAGTTTTACTTGCGTTTTCGGTGACTTGTAGGGCAACCAATTCACTATTGGTGGCGAGCAAATCGCGCACACTGCGTTCGTTATAAATCGCTGACGTCACATCACTGAGTAAACTACCCATAGACACATAGCGGACATCATCTTCTTCAACAATCAGGTTGAGTAAGATTTCTAAGCGATCTAAACACTGTTCTAAAAGCGACAATAAGTACGTTAGGCTGACACTTACGCCAATTCGTTTGGTCGCACGCCGAATCTTCAGCACCACATCACGACATTGTTCCAGCATTACCAACGCTTGAGAAGCATCTGGCGGTAGCACAGCACTCATTTCTTCAGCACTTTGATGGAGCTTTTTATACTGCTGAATAAAATCATTTATTTCACGGTTTTGCACCAAAAAAGGTGATTCATATTCGGTCAGTTCAGGCTGTGCATTAATAAATTCAGGATATAAGCCAATACCACTTACCCGATAGGACAAAACGGTAATGGCTTTAATTAACTCACGGCGAATTTTCTTTTTTTCTTCCTGATTGCTATGACCTTGATTAAATAGTCGAAAGAGCTGCATCCATTGCTGATCATCAATACTGTCCAGCCAATATTTGTCGCTATGACGATAAAAAACTCGACGGACTAAATCTTGTAATTGAGTTTCGTCATTGATCAGAGGAAGAAAATGTGCGCCAAGCCGTTGGAACAGTTGTCCCCAAAAACCATCGAGAGACAAAATACCTGTGTCCGCATATAAACTGGTTTGTTTATATCGGCTAATGAGTTTTAGGACAAAACTTTGCAAGGTAGAGGCTGCATCTGGCGTGATGAGTAAAGCTTGGATGAAAGCCTGAAATTTTTTCTTAATTTCGTCAGTATTTTTTGTATCTTCTGGTCGAATTCGGTTGACCAATTCGATCAGCAAGTTTTCATCCAGCACAGCCCGAGGGGTATCGAGCTGTTGCTGCATGGTCAAAAAGATATCATTCAGTTTTATATGCATAGGCAATGGGAATTACGAGGAATATTGTTAATTATTGAATTCGGTGTAATGCCAAGTTTGCGAGGTTGATTAAAGCTTGACGATATTCAGTATCTGGTAGCGCTGCTAAAGCGGCTAGTGCTGCCTCAGTTTCTTCAGTCGCTCGTTGGCTACAATAATCAAGTGCCCCAGAGCTTTGTACAATCTGAATAACACGCTCTAAATCTGCCGTACCACCTGTGGCAATACTGCGGCGAATAATGTCATGTTCTTCGCCAGTGGTATTCTTTAAGGCCGAGATTAAAGGTAAAGTTGGTTTACCTTCCATCAAATCATCACCAATATTTTTACCTAATGTTTCAGCATCTGAGGTGTAATCTAAAATATCGTCAATAATTTGAAAGGCATTTCCAAAGTGTCCGGCAAATTTTCTAAGCGGTTCACGGTACTCTGGTGTACCCGTCAAAATCGCGGCACCTTCGGTAGCGAGCTCAAATAAACGCGAAGTTTTACCGTGAATAATATCTAAATAAGTTTGTTCTGTGGTTTCGGGTTGGTGCTGTGATTGAAGTTGTAAAACTTCACCTTCAGCAATTTCACAGGTACCCGTTGAAAAGTCTTTGAGTAATACCTTGCTGTCTAGATCCACCAATAAATCAAAAGCACGAGAAATTAGAAAATCACCCACAAGTACGGCAGTTTGATTATTCCATGTCGCATTTGCGGTTGGGCGACCACGGCGTAAACCCGATTCATCTACTACGTCGTCATGTACCAAGGTTGCGGTATGTAGCATTTCAATAATTGCTGCAAGTTTACGGTGTTTTTCTAAATCTTCTGCACCACAAGCTTTTGCTGCAAGTAAGCACATAATGGGACGCATGCGTTTACCGCCTGCTTCAACCACATGTTTACTGACTGCCATGACCAAGGCAACTTTAGATGTGATCCCTTCATTAATAAATTTGTCCATCGCAGCAAAGTCAGTAGCAACAGGCGCGAGAATATCTTGCTTAAAGTCGATGGTCATATGAAGAGAAACCTCAATAATTTTTGAATTACAGACGTAGTGTAGCAATTTGTTATATGAATAACAGATAAGAACTTACTCAATTGACTTAATCTTAAGTGATTTTTTTCATCAAGCGGAAGTATTGTACTTATTTTTTAACAGACTTTTATCTTTAGCATGTTGTTTGAACAGCATGTTGTTGATGTCAGTCCAGAGTATATTAGCGAATTGTTGCTAAAAATCTATGTCAAACCTTGCCAAAAGCATGATAAGTGAAATAGAGCACTCATTTTAATGGTTTTAATGACACTGTTTATATAATAAACGCATACTCATCTAATATTTTACGGAAATGACTTGTTGTTTTTCGGGTTATCCCTTAAAATCTTTGCCTTTGCGAAACCCCAGTGACGATCGTTTTAAGATCGGTATATCCCTTTACCGGCACGACAACACGGGCATGTTTGGAGTACTTAAATGTACGCAGTAATCCAAAGCGGTGGTAAACAACACCGTGTAGTTGAGGGTGAAACCCTTAAAGTAGAATTATTGAAAGCTGAAACTGGCTCAACTGTTACTTTTGATGACGTGTTGATGCTTGTTAACGGTGACAGCATTCAAATTGGTGCACCAGTAGTAGCTGGCGCTAAAGTAACTGCTGAAGTAGTTAGCCATGGTCGTCACGACAAAATCCGCATCATCAAAATGCGTCGTCGTAAACACTATCGTAAACAACAAGGTCACCGTCAATGGTTCACTGAGTTGAAAATTACAGCTATTTCAGGCTAATTACGAGGAGTAAGTAGACATGGCAACTAAAAAAGCCGGTGGTTCGACTAAAAACGGTCGTGACTCGAACCCAAAAATGTTGGGTGTTAAAATCTACGGCGGTCAATCTGTGACTGCTGGTAACATCATCGTTCGTCAACGTGGTACTGAATTCCACGCTGGTGTAAATGTAGGTATGGGCCGTGACCATACTTTATTTGCAACTGCTGACGGCGTTGTGAAATTCGAAGTGAAAGGCCAATTCGGTCGTCGCTACGTATCTGTTGAAGCGTAAGCTTTAATAGAAAAAAAACCCGCATTTTTGCGGGTTTTTTTTCGTCTGACTAAAATGTGAGGTATTTTTTAGATTGTTACAAATGATGTGCAAATCAATAAATTAACCATAAATAGTGATTTAAATCACAAAAAATAAAGAGCGTAATAGAGGAGTACAAATACAAAAAAAGGATAAGGACATGAATAAAATATTGAATATAGTTTTTATCGGTGCTGACTATCAGAAAAGGAATTGTCCTGATAAAAGCCAACAAATTGCATTTGAAAAGACACTAGGACTTGGTGAAATAACTTCAATCGCTATTAAAGCTGTACCAAAATTACTAGCTGTGAGTATTTTATTTTCTTAGGTTCAATTGCATGGGCTGGTGGGAGTGGCTCGTCATATCCTGAGCATACTTGTAATCGTTGCAATAGTGGAATTCCTGGCCCAGAAGGGCCAATGGGACCTCAAGGTCCTGCTGGTGAAAAAGGCGATACAGGAGCAACAGGCGCTACATGTGCAACCGGAGCTAAAGGTGATACCGGAGCAGTAGGTGTTACAGGTGCAACCGGTAAAGATGGACTCAATGGCCGAGACGGCATCGATGGTAAGGATGGGTTGAACGGTCTGAATGGCAGCAATGGTCTAGATGGTGCAAGTGCTTATCAAGTTGCGGTGAGCAATGGTTATGAAGGCAATGAAGACCAATGGTTAGAAAGTCTACGTGGTGCAGTTGGCGCACAAGGGCTAACCGGTGAAAATGGTTTCAGTGCATATGAACTTGCGATAAAAAATGGATTTGTCGGTACTGAAGTTGAATGGTTGTTGAGCTTAAAAGGAACAGATCCGTACATTAAAATCCAATCAAACGTTGCCAATACAGCACCTAAACCAACTGCGAATGGACAAGATGCGATTGCAGTCGGTGCAGGTAATAAAGCTGATGGTAATCAGTCTATTGCCCTCGGTGTAAACAATATAGTCGGTGGTGATGGATCTGGTGCTGTAGGTTCAAATAACACAGTCACAGGTAATAATACCTATGTGGTTGGTAACAATATCAACACCTCTGCAAATAATGCTGTTGTACTTGGCAATGGTTCAAGCTTTGACCGCAATAATACGGTTTCCGTTGGCTCGGCTGGTGCAGAGCGGCAAATTATCCATGTGGCAGCAGGTACGGCAGACACCGATGCGGTAAACGTGAAACAAATGCGTCAAGCAGATCTAGAAGTGTTAAATAGTTCAAAAGCATATACAGATCAGCATGGGGCAAATGTACTTAATCAAGCCAATAGTTATACCAATCAATGTGTGAATGAATTGAACCATAATTTCAATAAATTTAAAGATAATGTTTACGGTGCTGTTGCTTCAAGTATTGCAATCGCCTCCTTACCGCAACCCACAGATGCCGGATACAACATGTTTAGCGTAGGTATGGGGGCTTGGGAAGGTTCACAAGGCTATGCAGTTGGTTTCAGTGGAGTGACTGAAAGCAATAAATATGTGTATAAATTGGCTGCAACAGGGAACTCTGAAGGTGACTTTGGCGCTGGTGCATCGATCGGTTGGCAATGGAAATAACTCAATATTGGATTATTAAAATTGCTAAATCGTTGTTTAACTATTTGAAAGGCATTTGAATCAAATCAAGTGCCTTTTTATTTTATATTTCTCCATCATGATGAATAAAAAACAGCAATTTGCATTAATAACCATACAAAACTTCTTATTTTCTCTAAATTTAGTCAATGAAAGTGGTTTAAGATGGAGCCATCTAACAAATTGCGTTGATGCAAATATAAAAGGTGAATCTATGAAAATGCTTCGTAAAACCATCTGTGCTATGGCATTAGGTGCAGCGACACTGGCACCGGTTATGAGTACGACAGTATTCGCGGCACCAGTTGCAGCGTCGGAGCAGCAGGCAACTGCCAATTTGGTGAAACAATTATCGGGTATTAAAAGTTTTACAGCTAACTTTCAGCAAACTACAAAAGTGACTAACCCGAAAGCTACTCAAAAGAAAGGTTTAAGTGCGCAGCATATGAACCAAACTTTTACTGGGGTCATGAAAGTTCAGCGTCCGGGTAAATTCTATTGGGAAACAACCAGCCCATCTAAGCAAACCATTGCGACCACAGGTAAAACAGTTTGGATCTATGACCCAGATCTACAACAAGCAGTACGCCAAAGCTTAGATGACCAAGTTGCGAATACGCCTGCATTATTATTGTCAGGTAATACGGCTCAAATCATGAAGTCTTATCGTATTACACAGCCGAATAAGACCAAAACTTACTACACTTTATATCCAAAAAGTGATGATGGTGTGTTTCAAAGCTTAACTATTAGTTTTGGTGCGAAAAATGCGCCGACTTTAATGATTCTCCAAGACTCATTAGGTCAAACAACCCATGTACGTTTCAATAATGTGAAGGTGAATGCGTCTATTCCAGCATCAACCTTTAATTTTGTACCTCCAAAAGGTACGGACATTATTGATCAATAATTCTCATAATCGAAAAAAGCAGACATCCGTCTGCTTTTTTTATGGAGAAATGTAAAGTAAGCAAGCTGAATTTAAGTGAAATTTAGTAGTATGCTGATATTCGCAGGTTGCTTAAATGAAGTGACTTGTGGTTTTGACTGTTGCTATAGGGAATTTTGGGATGAAAAAAAATCATATGAATAATATAGCTTGGGCTGTTTCAGCTGTGGTTTTAATTGGGTCATTAACGGCCTGTCATCCTCGAAATGAACCTGTTGAAGGTGCAACGACGGAACAGAAGCCAGTGGTCGTCGCTGATGCGATTCCACTTATTCAATCGAAATCTGTTGCGATGCAATTGCCGAAAGCACAAGCTTGCGATGCGGAAGGTTGTACCCAATATACGATTCAAACGGTTGAAACCAATGTTGATTGGATTAATCAATATTTTACTGACCGAATTAAAAAGGCAGATCCGATTGCATTTTCAACTGAGCCGAATCAAAAAATTGATTTATCGGACAAGACGGATGCAGGCTTAAGTCAAAGTACCACTTCTGTTCGATACATTAGTCAGTGGGGGCATATTGCAACTTTTGCGATCGAAAGCTATACCTATGCAGCGCATGCTGCTCACGGCATGTCTCATGTCGAATATGTCAATTTTGATTTAAAAGCCAAAAAACGTTTGGCTTTACAAGATGTCTTGGTCAAAGGTGCAGATGCGAAAGTGATTAGCGCATTATTTGATGCCAACTATATGTGGTTAGATAGTCACGATATTGAACGTTCAAAACTACAATTAAGCGATAATTTTTATTATGGCGCGAACGGGATCGTATTTGCTTATCCGCTGTATGAATTGGCGAGCTACGCAGAGGGCATGCCTGAGCTAAAACTTCCATATTTTATGGCTAAAGGGCTATTTAAACCTGAATATTTACCAAGTTTGCCAAATTACGAAACCAAATAAGACAATTTGCAGCAAGATTATTGGTCTAATAAGGGGCAGCTGTAAGCTCGGTCACTGTATTTTTGAGTGTTAAGAGCTTACACTATAGCCAGTTTTTTTCTTTACTTAAGATTGGCTATGATCGACCCGAAATTACTCAGAAATAATATTGAGGCTGTAAACTTAGCCTTAGCAAAACGTGGTGTTCAACTCAACGTAGCAGAGTGGGCAGACCTTGAAGCTCGCCGTAAGGAAATTCAGTCTAAAACTGAGTCGTTACAAGCTGAACGTAATGCTGGTGCAAAACAAGTTGGTCAAATTAAAAAAGCTGGCGGTGATGCATCTGAAATCATGGCACGTATGTCTGCCATTGGTGATGAAATTAAAGCGGCAGAACTCGCACTTTCTGACCTTCAGGCTGAACTCGAAGCCAAATCTTTATCGATTCCAAATTTACCTCATGAGTCTGTGCCAGAAGGTAAAGACGAAAATGACAATGTTGAAGTTCTAAAATGGGGTACACCACGTCAGTTTGATTTTGAAGTCAAAGACCATACTGATCTTGGTGAAATGATGGGTGGTTTAGAATTTGAAACCGCAACTAAATTGACAGGTACTCGTTTTAGCGTACTCAAAGGCCCATTGGCGCGTTTACAACGTGCAATTACCCAATTTATGTTAAATACACATACCTTGGAAAATGGCTATACCGAAGCGTATGTACCGTATTTGGTCAATGCAGACTCTTTACGTGGTACGGGTCAATTGCCTAAATTTGAAGAAGATTTATTTAAACTTCAAGGCGAAAAAGAATACTACTTGATCCCGACTGCAGAAGTGCCTGTAACCAACTTCGTGCGTGATGAAATCATTGACCCAGAACGTTTGCCATTAAAATATGCAGCGCATACGCCATGTTTCCGTAGTGAAGCGGGTTCGTATGGCCGTGATACACGTGGTTTGATCCGTCAACACCAATTTGACAAAGTAGAAATGGTTCAGATTGTAAAACCTGAAACTTCGATGGATGCTTTGGAAGAATTAACGGGTCATGCCGAAGGTATTCTTCAAGCATTAGGCTTACCATACCGTAAAGTCGTTCTGTGTGGCGGAGACATGGGCTTTGGTGCAATCAAAACTTATGATTTAGAAGTTTGGGTGCCAAGTCAAAATACCTACCGTGAAATTTCATCTTGCTCATGCATGGGTGACTTCCAAGCACGCCGTATGAAAGCGCGTTACCGTGCTGACCAAAAGAAAACTGAGTTTGTACACACGCTGAATGGTTCAGGTTTGGCAGTTGGTCGTACTTTACTTGCCGTGATGGAAAACTATCAACGTGCAGACGGTTCAATTGAAATTCCAGCAGTACTTCGTCCATATATGGGCGGTGCTGAATTTATCGATTAATAGTCGATAAAGTGCATACATTTGTGCACAAAAATTGCTTAAGACAATCAGATTTAAACTATTGAGGTCGTGTGTGGATATCTTTCCAATCTCTTTGAAGTTGCAGCAGCAACCTTGTCTGATTGTTGGTGGTGGTCGAATTGCATATCGAAAGGCTGTGCTGCTTGCAAAAGCGGGCGCTCAGCTGACAGTTTGCTCACCCGAAATTGAAGATGATTTATTGACCTTGGTTAATAAAACCCAAGGTCAATATCTCAACTCGATTTATCACGAATCGGTTTATCGAGAAAATGCCATTGCGCTGCGTCAGTTTCGTTTAGTGATTGCAGCAACCAATGACAAAGCGGTCAATCAGGCGGTTTTTGAAGCCTGCGAAGCTGAAAATGTCTTGGTCAATAGTGTTGATGATCCGCCGCATTGCCGTTTTATGGTTCCTGCGATTATTAACCGTTCTCCGCTGGTCATCTCCGTAGCATCCAATGGCACATCGCCAGTACTCTCGCGTCAAATACGCACCCAGTTAGAAAGCTCAATACCGCATGGCATGGGCAAACTGGCTGAGTTCTCAGGTAAGTGGCGCGCAGCCGTTAAATCCAAAATCGTCAATCCAGATGAACGCCGTATTTTTTGGGAAGACTTGTATGCAAGTCCGCTCAAAGAGCAGGTATTTAATGACAATTTGACCGAAGCCAATCGTTTGATTGAACAGGCCATATTGGAATGGAAACAGCCGAAAGGCGAGGTGTATTTGGTGGGTGCAGGGCCGGGTGATCCTGAACTGCTGACCTTAAAAGCCCTGCGTTTAATGCAGCAAGCGGATGTGGTGATCTATGACCGTTTGGTTTCTCAGCCGATTATGGACCTCTGCCGCCGTGACGCTGAAAAAATTTACGTAGGTAAAGCACGATCTAATCATGCTGTTCCGCAAGAAGGCATCAATGCCTTACTGGTGAAATATGCAAGTGAAGGCAAACGTGTCTGCCGTTTAAAAGGCGGAGATCCATTCATCTTTGGCCGCGGCGGTGAAGAAATTCAGGAACTTTTTGCGGCAGGCGTTGCCTTCCAAGTCGTTCCAGGGATTACTGCTGCATCTGGTTGTTCGGCTTATGCAGGGATTCCTTTAACGCATCGTGATTATGCGCAAAGTGTACGCTTCCTGACAGGCCATCTGAAAGAAGGTTCGCCTGAGCTGCCTTGGAATGAGTTGGTTTATCAAAATCAAACGCTTGTGCTGTATATGGGCTTGGTCGGTCTAGAAAAAATTTGTGAGAAACTCATCGCGCATGGGCAGCGTTCAGACATGCCTGTCGCATTGGTTTCTAAAGGGACGACACCTGAACAAAAAGTCGTGGTCGGGACATTGGCGGATATTGCATCTAAAGTCAGTGAATACCAAATTCAGGCGCCTACATTGACGATTATTGGTGATGTGGTGAGTCTGCGTGAACAGCTTCAATGGCATGAGCGAGGATAAGCAACGCAACGCGTTGCCCGAGCGCAAGGCGAAGGCTATGCCTGAGCAAAGAGGATAAGCAAGCTGCTCAATTGTCCAAATGCAAGGCGAAGGCTATGCCCGAGCAAAGAGGATAAGCAGGCTGCTGAATTGTCCAAATGCAAGGCGAAGGCTATGCCTGAGCAAAGAGGATAAGCAAGTTCTGGTATTGTCCAAATGCAATGCGAAAGCTAAGTACAAATGATATGAGTAAGTGGATTGTCCTCGTGTAAGGCTAAAAGCAATGTAGATAAGCAAGCGCTTGTAGTACCATCTAAACTTATGCTTCAGCTTTGAAACTGTAGCCTGAGCTTTAAGCCATTATTTAACTAAAGAGTAGAGAAAAAACTGTGATCCATGTTGTTTTATACGAGCCAGAAATTCCTGCAAATACAGGGAATATCATTCGTTTATGTGCCAATACTGGAGCGCAGTTGCATTTGGTCAAACCATTAGGTTTTGAGCTAGATGATAAAAAACTTCGCCGCGCTGGTTTGGATTATCATGAATGGGCACACATGAAAGTGTGGGAAAACTTTGAAGAATGCCTTGCTGGCTTAAAAGCACAAGGTATTGAGATGGATGCCATTTATCCATTAACCACCAAAGGTTTTGAAACACCGCATACTTCTAATTTAAATCGTCCTGTAGCATTGTTAATGGGGCCAGAAACACGTGGTTTGCCGGAAGATGTCCGTATGATGTTCCCAAAAGAACATTGGATTCGCCTGCCGATGGCACCAAATTCGCGTAGTTTAAACTTGTCTAATGCTACTGCTGTGATTTTATATGAAGCTTGGCGTCAGCAAGACTTTAAAGAATTGGTCTAAGTGTGATCTGTTCAAAAAGCCGCTCTATCGAGCGGTTTTTTATTGGGAATGAACACAGTGAACCATTTACAGCAATGAAGTTTTGTAAAATACGGGCTTAAAAACTTCAGCATCAATATAAAAATGTGTATAAGAACACTGTGAAGAAATAAAACGGGTACTTAAAACTTGAAATCTATAAATTTAAAAGCTTTTGGTGTCGTATTTGCGACCGGATTCATTTCATCAATGAGTTGGGCTAATCCAACCGTATCAACCACAACGGAACAGATACCAGTCACCGTTACTGCAACTACAGAAAATGTTCCAGTTGTACCGAAGGCTGAGGTGATTAAGCCTTTTACTAAGGCTGAAGTGCAGCAGGGCATGCTGGAAATGCAGCAAAGACAAAATCAGCGTATTGAGGAATGGGGGAAAACACTAAAAGCCGACGATTTTGAGCGTTCTTGGTATGGTGGTCGTCAATTGAAAAAGTCCAAGCGTCAGGAAGTATGTGGACTATATCAAGGCTTAGTCAATGAAACATACAGCTTGGCTCAAAAAAATAAAGCGCGTCTTAGCGTTGCTGATCAACAGCTAGTAGCAGATCGAAATCAATTTATTCAAAGTTTGGGATATGAAAAAAATATTGTAGACACCAAGATGGGTTTTAATTGCCGCTTAAAATAAGTGGTTTGCTGAAACCCTTTTGATTCATCTCAATAATTAATGTCCTTGATGCCGAGACATCAAGGATATGGAAAAGTTCAAGGACTTTTAAAAGCTCAAATTACCTCGTAAATTAATCAATTAAATTAAAGTCACTCAGTTCTGTTTGTAGATGTTTTGGATTGTTTGCAAACAGTAGTTGACCACTGGTGTATAACCAACCGAGTTGACCTTGCTGCTGAAGACGTTTCAGTAAGACGTCGTTAAATGTCGACGTTGCAAAGACAGTTTCGCTAAAGACTTTAAACTCACCGACATTGGTGTTTTCACTGTCTTTCATAAACAGCATACCGTTTTTGGTGGTTGAACTCATATCTAAAGCACGGCTGACTAAGCGGTAACCGTCTTTAGCTTGCTCATCGATCATCTCCTGTAATTTTATGCTGCGCTCTACACTATTGCTGCCGGTTGGGTAAGTTTTATAGCGATAGCTGTAAGTGCCATGGTGTGCGCTGCTATTTATACAGGTTGCAACTTTAGGACTATTTTGTTTGCCGTTCAGAACTTCAGGTCGTAAACCTGTGAAATAGCTTTTGAACTGAATAATACGGCAGCCTTGGGCACCCAGTGTATTGAGCATAGTTTCCAGTTGCACTGGGTCTACGAGCGGGGAAACATAGCCGCTGTCATAGGTGTATGTTGCGGTATCATTTTCCTTCTTAATAAAATAATCTTTGAAATTCAGGGCATTGGTTGGTCTGACGCTATGCAAGTATTGATAACCTGATTTGCCTTTTTCATTTAACTGATTACGCCATGTAAAATATATGTCAGCGGTAGAGGGTGCTGTACGGTCTGCAACAATATGATTGAAACGCGTATTTTCATTGGCAAGTTTCATGTAGTTATTAACATTACCATTGTCCAGGGTTTTAGTATCATAGCCAATTAACTTATAACCGCTTTGTCCCATTGTATTGAGCTGAGCCAAGAAGTTTACTGTGTCGGTGGTATTAATAAAATTCTCAGACTTAAAATCTGCAGTTGTGATTTTGGTTTTCGGTTTTAAATTGGTGAAGAATTCATTGGAATTTTTTGTATAGCAGCGGCTGTCCTTGAGTGGGTCGGTAATTAGACCTCGTTGCATGATGATATAGCTTGGATTTGAAATCGTCGCGTTAATTACACAGAAAGAATGATTATTTAAAAAAGTTAAGACACGGTTGCTCGTCGCGCCACCTTTGACTGGTTGAAACTTAATCGAATGATATTCAAAGTTATTTAGTGTTGCAGCCGGCTGTATTTCACTCATGACCATGTCATGAAGTAATTGATAGCGTTTAGAAATAAATTCACCGCTGCAAGTTTTACTTGAACTATTGTGTACCGCATATTTTAGTGCTTCGTTCAGTGAACTGACTGAATTTTCACTGGTTTTATGAATTGAAATTTGTGGCAAATCACAATTACTGTTACCGAGGGCAGAGTTCCCTTGAATCCATTCTCCTGTGAATTTATCCGCTACAGTTGTTGGTGTTGGTGTTGGTGTTGGTGTTGGTGTTGGTGTTGGTGTTGGTGTTGGTGTTGGTGTTGGTGTTGGTGTTGGTGTTGGTGTTGGTGTTGGTGTTGGTGTTGGTGTTGGTGTTGGTGTTGGTGTAGGTGTAGGTGTAGGTGTAGGTGTAGGTGTAGGTGTCGCGCCATCATCATTGGAGCTTGATCCACCACAGCCCACCAATGTCGTAAATACAGCAGCGATAATGCTGATTTTGTGATTATTATTCATGACTAGTGCTCAATAGAGTAAAGTTGTTATGTACGGCTGATGCGGTTGTATAAACATTTAAAATCAAGATTTATTGAACAAGGTGTGATTCAATCCAGCCATTGCCATGTTCTGTAGTGACTTCTATCAAACCTGTTTTAGTCATGTTTCCCGCAAAAATAATATCTGCATTTTTTGACAGTTTATTAATGACTTGGCTCGATTTATCGGCAGTTTTATAAAGCGGTAGATTATTAATTTTAGGTCTAAGTTGCTGTCCCATACTGAAACCATTTGCAGCATAATTTGAATTAGTCGTGGCCTGACTGCCTGTCCATTCTTTTGCGGTATTCGATACTTCTTTGGATGTTTCATTAAATTGATTCAGTGTATTTCTTAAATCACGCATGGTATCGGCAAAACCTGCATATACTGATATTGAAGCTAAAGACAGACTGCTAACGATGACTAAATGACGAATTTTCATGAACTTTCTCCTTTACTTTGTTATGTCATTCCGCGTGATATCTGACGGATTCATAACATTCGCGGTGTTTAAATAATTATAAAATGCGAAAATTTAGCATTTTTAAAATAGATCATTTATACTTCACTTGTAAAGAGGGTGGAGTGGTGAAAATGAATGTAGAAAGCCAGAGTGAACATCTAAAGCAAAGTAAAAATTGGTATCAGTCCTTACCGACGGAATGGCAAAATTGGCTGAATGAAAATATTGAAAATGGTTGCGATGTACAGAAAATAAGTCTAATTTTACAATCACATGGATTAAGCCCAAGGGCGGATCAATACTTATTTTCTGATGCAGACCAACTTTCAGAACAGCTGCAAAATGAACTTTTGGACTACTGTCTTGAGGGCTCAGAGACAGTTGAAATTTTAGAAAAAATTAAGCAAAAAAATATTTCAAATCATTTGATCATTCAGTTTCTAAAGCGTGTAAACAATAACGTAATTTTTAAAAAACTGAAGCAACTACAGCAACAGCAGAATAAACAGCGTTGGCTATTACAGGTGATGGGTCAATTGAATCAATTGAACGACCACATTCCATCCACAATCGATTGCATAGAAACACCTGATTTTGAAACATTTATAGAGCGGTATTATAGCCAGATGCGACCAGTCATTTTAAAAGGTGGGATACAACATTGGCCTGCACTGCATAAATGGAGTCCTGATTATTTTGCACAGCATTTTGAAAATGAGTTGGTTGAAGTCCAGATGCATCGTGAGCAGCATCAAGATTTTGAAAAAAAATCGGTACAATTGAAACGTATTATTTTGATGCAAGATTTTGTCGCACAAATCAAAGCCACTAAGCACAGCAATGACATTTATTTAACTGCGAATAACGCCGCTCAAAATAAGCAATTTATGCAAAAGATTAGTGAAGATCTAGGTGACTTCGCCAAAGCTTATTGTCAAAAAGAGATCAAAGATCGACATTTTTTATGGTTTGGCCCTGCAGGCACATTTACACCACTGCATTATGACTTAACCAATAATATGTTGGCACAAATCTATGGACGTAAAAAAGTGACTTTGATTCCTGCATGGCAAATGCCGTATATGTATAACGATCATTGGGTATTCAGTCAGGTTTCAGACGTCGCAAAGGCTGATCTAGCAGACTATCCACTGTTAGAAAATGTGACACCGTTCGAGTGCATTTTGCAGCCAGGGGAAACCTTATTTATCCCAATTGGTTGGTGGCATAGTGTTGAAAGTTTAGATATCTCGATCAGTGTTTCTTTTACGCATTTTAATGTAAATAATCATTTTTTTACTGAATATCCTCAAGATCTCATCAGATAAAAATTGTGAAGTAGATTAAACAATGCGAAAATTTCACTTATGCAGTCTAATTTTCATGGCAATTCAATGAGCAAACTTCTCACTAATGAGGCAGATCAAAATTTACAGCAAGTATTGGTGCTGATGAATGAGCTGAGCCAATGGCTGATTCGCTCAGGTGTGGGATATACCGAGTTTACTGCTGCATTGAAACCGGTTTTTTTCCAACAAGCTGTACATGAGTTAGAGCGTATCGATCAAAAACCGACGATTTCTGCGATCAGTTTACTTTCTGGTCTACACCGTAAAGACGTGACTGCTTATAAAGAAGTGATTTCTGAGGGTAAGGATCTGACCGAAGCGACTGTTTCTGAGCCAATTAGTGTGCCATCACGTGTGATGGGTTTGTGGCTTGCAGAAGGCTGGGGGGATTCATTGCCCTTTAGTAGTGAGTCGGAAAATAGTTTTGAAATGTTAGTGAAACGAATCTCCACCGAGCGCCATCCACGTTCGGTACTCAATGAGCTTGTTCGTTTGGAAATTGCCATTGAAAAAGATGGGCAGGTGTATTTACAACAACGTCGTTTTATTCCAGATCCTTCGCAGTTAGAAGCGCGTAAAATTTTAACACGAAATGTTCAAGCGCATTTAGAAGCGGGTTTGCATAATTTATTGAATCCTGATGAAATGCCATACTTAGAACAAGCCATTTGTGCTGACGAATTAACAGAAGACTCGATTAATAAATTACATGAAATGAGTTTAGAGCTTTGGCAGAAATACTCACTACAACTTTTAAAACTTGCCGCGGAGCGTTGCGAAATGGATGAGGGAAATCCTGAAGCAAATCGTGTATTTCGCTTTGGAGTTTATCAACATGATACGAAAATTAAACTTTAAGACTTTAACCCTTTGTGGCTTGATCAGCGTTTTAGCGGGTTGTGACATAGAGTTTTTTCGCAGTGGCGGGGTTTCAATTGAAGGTACAGGTGATCCAATCATTGATATCGGTCATGCAGGGGAAGGCCGCGGAACAATTATCTTGGGGACACGATATTTAGAGTTTTCAGCTTCCGTGCAGGATTCTTGTTATGGCGTTGAACGTAAATTAGCCTTCCTCAATCCATTTGATCGTCAGTCGATTGACACAAAAACGTATGTAGAAATACCTGCTGCCCAAGCGGATCTTAATTCGCAAAATGTTCAATTGATCTTAAAAAATACCAATAGCGTACCAGTCACCATTCATTTGCAATGTGATATGCCATTAACCATGCAATTATTCGAGCAGGTTAGACCATATTTTCCAAAACAAGTATGTGATACACCTATAGATATCAAACTCTATCCACAACAACAGCATATATTTGAAGCAGCTGTAAATTTAGAGACTGTTGAAGATGGTATATGGTCACACGGTGATGGAGCATCGGTTGAATTAAAAGGCAATACACCAGACAAGTGTGAAGAAATTTCAATTCAATTTCAGCAATCTAGAAAATCCATACAACCTTAATTGGTATATTTAAAACAAAAAAGGCGCTTTAAGCGCCTTTTTTGTTTAGAGATAAACTTGATTAGAATTTATCATCAAATTCGTTATGTTGCGGCGCAGGGTGTTTAAAACCTTTGGTTTTATAACCAAGGTATAAAATACCAAACATTGCCCACCATAAACCGTATTTCAAAGCAGTTTCTTCAATTTCTAACCACATTGCAAAGATACTGATAAAGCCAAGCATTGGAATAACGACAAAGCTAAAAATATCTTTGGCTGTTTTTGTGCGGCCATCACGAAGTGCATAACGTGAAATCACAGATAAGTTCACGAAAGTAAAGGCTGTCAATGCACCAAAACTAATCATCGAAATGACAATATCAAGATTCATAAAGCCCGCAGTTAATGCAACCGCACCTACGATCATGATGTTATAAGACGGGGTGAAATTTTTCGGGCTGATATGACCGAAGATTTTCTTATTAATAACACCATCACGGCCCATAACATACATTAAACGTGATACACCTGCGTGAGCAGAAATACCTGATGCCATTACTGTCACAATCGCAAAAGTTAACACATAGGATTGGAACAGTGAGCCGCCGACGAGCAAGAGTATCTCTGGCTGTGTTTCAGCAATATTCTTGAAATAGTTACCTGGCTCAGCAGGGAAGAACAGCTGCATGAAGTAGGTACTAATAATGAAGATAATCCCTGCGATTAAAGCAGTTAAGAAAATCGCTTTCGGCAGTGTTTTCTCAGTATCTTTGGTTTCTTCTGCCAATGAACTTAATGAGTCAAAACCAGTGAACGAGAAGCACAGTAATGTTGCACCTGTAATCAGCGCACCCACAGACGTCAGCTCATTCCAAAATGGCTCAAGGCTCCATAATTGATAGCGTTCTGCCGCAGAAATCGGGCCATCAGCATTGAAGCCCATTTGAAGCTTGCTGTAGACCATCCACGTGAAAATACCAATTACTAATAACTGCACAAGTACAATCAGGCTGTTGAAGTTAGCAACAAAACGCGCGCCGCGTAAGTTAATTCCAGTCATGAATGCCGTTAGCACAATGACCCATACCCAGTGGTTTACTGTTGGAAATAGTGCTTCAAGGTAAATCACTGCAAGAATAATATTCACCATTGGAGATAATAGGTAGTCTAACCAAGAAGACCAACCCACCATGAAACCTACGTTCGGGTGAATAGATTTTTGGGCATAGGTATACGCAGAACCCGAAGAAGGGTAGCGACGGATCATATGACCATAACTAATCGAGGTAAACAGAATTGCAATCAGGGCAATAATGTAAGAAGTCGGCACGTGTCGATGACTTTCTTCAGATACTAAACCAAAAGTATCAAATAGAGTCATTGGTTGGATGTAAGCCAAACCAATAATAATAATGTGCCAGAGTCCAAGCGTTTTTTGCAGTTTAGCTGCCGATTGAGTCCCAGAGATATTTGTCAACGGCGTTATCCTCTTATCGTTGATCAAGGATCAGTCATGTTCTAAGGATCGTTTGAGACGAACGATCCCCCCTACGTTTTAAAACAAAAGTGCGCCAATCTACTCCAAATTGGTACATTTTGTCAGTAACTTTGAAATTATTTTTAGCAGAAATTATGCCAGTTTGATTAAAAAATAACTGATATTGCGTTCTGCAAGTGAAAAGCCCGATGTTTAAAAAAACATCAGGCTTAATTTTTCGCTATATTCGCTTATTTTTCAGCAATTACCAAGCTTTTTTTAGAATAGTTTTGAGGTCTTCTAAGCTGGCTTCTTTAGGATTATAAATAATAGATCCATCATTCAGTGCTTTCTCTGCCACTTCATCTAATTGAGCTTCAGTCACTTTACCTGTTTCACTCAAAGTACGTGGTAATTTGGTCAAACTAAACAAGCGGTCACGCATGGCTAAAAGCGTTGAAATGGCTTTTTCAGCGCGGAGGTTGGCCGGTGTTTGTGCATAAATATCAGGACCAGCCAGTGGTAATAGCAATTCAGCAATCTTATCGCCATTCACTTCTTTGTTGTATTCCAACACATACGGCAAGAATAAATTCATGCATAATCCATGGGGCAGGTGAGCGACTGCACCCAGCGCATGACCTAATGAATGCACTAAACCGACCATTGAGTTCGAAAATGCAATTCCTGCCATTGTAGACGCTTGTGCAAGTTCTAAGCGCCCATGTGCATCGCTGGTATTATCTAATACACCAAATAAGCTATTGCTAATTTTCTTGATTGCGGCAGTTGCATAGGCATCTGAAATCGGGTTCGCCGCCATGCACGTATAGGCTTCAATGGCATGCGTCATCGCATCCATCGCTGTCATTGCTGTAAGATGAGGTGGCAAAGTTTGCGTCATACGTGGGTCAAGAATTGCTGCATGTGGCATCAAATAATTCGATGCAAAAGCCATTTTAACATTCTTTTCAGGGTCAGAAACCACAGCGACCATAGTCACTTCTGAACCTGTCCCTGAGGTTGTTGGAATCACAAAAAATGGTTTTAAAGGTTTTGGTAAGTTGTGCGCACCTGAGTATTTCAGTAAGTCATCACCACCTTCAGATACCAAGATGTTGGTTGCTTTAGAGGTATCAATCACTGAACCGCCACCGACTGCAATAATGGCATCACATTGGTTGTCGCGGTAAAGTTGAGCCGCTTTACGTACGGTTTCTAGACTTGAGTCTGGCGGTACATCATCAAAAATATAGCCAATCACCGTCTCGGTACTTTCAAATGCCGCTTCAATCGGTGCAAGTAATTGATTACTGCGAACGCCTTTGTCAGTAATGATCATGGGGCGTTTAGCACCCAACGTAGACAGTTCAAATGGGATGTGTTCTAAAGCAGCATGGCCAGCAATCACTTTTACAGGACAGAAAAATTCGTAATATGGTTTAGCCATGTGTTATGCGCTCCGTTTTAAATAAGACTGGGCTACTTTTAAATAAATATTTGCAGCACCGCTCAGTTTTTCTTTTAGGCTTAAATGTGTTGGATATTCTTTGACAGCCAATTCAGCCACCAATTTAGGTAAAATTAATGCTTCCATTTTGTTGAGACAACGCACCAGTCGGATCGCATAAGACAAATCACCATCGGCGATCATGCGGTCATTGGCAAAGGCTTGTGCGGTACTTTCTTGAAATGAGAAGACCAAAAAGGCATGACTCAAATGCTTAAACGTAATGGTTAAGTCAGGCTTTTGAGTGCCGGGTGTGAGGAGTTTGAGTTGGTGGTCTTCCGTGACTTGCGCGACAAATGCAGCACCATTAGGAAAAACATTCATAGATAAAATAAAATTAACTGGAAATTTAGCAACTTCTTGTTTAATTTCTTCATCGACCTGGCTCGCCATGACCAGACCTCTGCCAATCACATCCATCATGAGTTTGACATAGGCCTGCTGGAGCGCGGGTTTAACGGATTTAGTTGCAATCACGTGTACATCCCTTATCTATAATTATTAAATTTAGAGCTTTTACTCTAAATTATTTTATTTGAGAAAGCAAAGTCTTTTATAGTTGTTTGACTGTTACGTCTTTAAAGTAACCACTGTTTTTCAAAGTATCAATGATATCGACGCATAAGTTTTCAAATTTAGGGTAGTCCTGTACTAAATCTTGTATGCGCACCATTTCCAATCCTGCATAGCCACATGGATTGATGGTATGAAACCCAAATAAATCGCAATCAATATTCAGTGCTAAACCATGATATGAACGGCCTTTACGAATTTTAAAGCCCAAGGAACCAATCTTTCGTTCATTGACATATACACCCGGTGCATCAGGCTTGGCATAAGCTTGAATACCATATTTGTTCAGCAAATCGATCATGAGGGTTTCGGCATACGAAACCAATGTACGAACATTCCATCCCAAACGGTTTAGGTCAAACATGAAATAAGCCACCAATTGACCCGGCCCATGCCAAGTGACTTGCCCACCACGGTCTGTTTGTACCACAGGGATGTTACTATGCACCAAAATATGTTCAGGTTTGCCAGCTTGCCCCTGAGTTAATACATCGGGATGTTGCAAAATCCACAGTTCATCAGGTGTGTTTTCATCGCGCTGTTCAGTGAGTGTTTTCATCTCTAAAAAGCGGTCTGCATAAGGGGTCAGGTGGTTATATTGACGAATAATTAATTCGGGTTTTTGAACAGTTTCAGTCACGTATTTCGTGTCCTTTTCTATCAAAGTCATGTATGGATTATAATGAATTAGACGTACAAAAGGGGGGTTAAATACTGAATTACTTGAGGGTATTACTATTATACTTAGACATAAAAAACACGCCCTAAAGCGTGCTTTTTTATTTAAATCAACAGAATTACAGCGCGGTACGAATGTGTTTACAAGCTGCTAAATCCGCATAGACCGCATGTACTTGTTCTAACTCTTCGAAACGTAATTGAGCAGTAATTGAATGATATTTACCTGTACGAGATGGAGTCACAGTCATTTTACTGCCATCAAAATCAGGAAAATGTTTAACAAAAATTTCATTCACTGCAAGGCGAAGTTCTTCACCTGCATTACCAATCAATTTAATAGGGTAGTCCATAGGGAAGACCCAAAGATGCTCTTGCAATTCACGTGAAGGAGCGTGATTAGTCATATCAGTCATGGGACACCTCATTATTTAAAAATACCTGCAATGAGCAGGTATTTGGAATCATTTGCTACATGCTCATAATATGGGGCGGAAAACCCCATATTCAAGCCTGCATTGTCCTAGTTATAGGTTAATCATTCTCAAGGAAAGAACGTAAGTGTTCTGAGCGTGAAGGATGACGTAATTTACGCAATGCTTTCGCTTCAATCTGACGAATACGTTCACGTGTTACGTCAAACTGTTTACCCACTTCTTCCAAGGTATGGTCGGTTGGCATATCGATACCGAAACGCATTTTCAAGACTTTCGCTTCACGTTCAGTCAAGTTTTCAAGAACTTCACGTGTTGCTTCTTTTAAGCCTTCTGACGTTGCAGCGTCAATAGGAGAGGTGATATTACCGTCTTCAATGAAGTCACCAAGATGCGAATCTTCATCATCACCAATTGGTGTTTCCATTGAAATTGGTTCTTTCGCGATTTTAAGCACTTTACGAACTTTCACTTCGTCCATTTCTAGACGTTCACCTAATTCTTCAGGTGTCGGTTCACGACCCATTTCTTGAAGAAGTTGGCGAGATACACGGTTGATCTTGTTAATGGTTTCGATCATGTGTACTGGAATACGAATAGTACGTGCTTGGTCGGCAATCGAACGTGTAATCGCCTGACGAATCCACCAAGTTGCATAAGTAGAGAACTTATAACCACGACGATATTCGAATTTATCCACCGCTTTCATCAAGCCGATGTTACCTTCTTGGATCAAGTCGAGGAATTGCAAACCACGGTTGGTGTACTTTTTCGCAATCGAAATTACCAAACGTAAGTTGGCTTCAACCATTTCCTTTTTCGCACGGCGAGCTTTTGCTTCACCAATCGACATACGTTTAGAAATGTCTTTGATGCCTTTAACATCTAAGCCAAGTTCTTTCTCGATGTCAGCGATTTTTTGTTGGAATGCCAGAACGTCAGGGCGGACTTTTTCAAGATAGCCTTTCATTTCTGCAGGTGCTTTAGCAATTTGTTCATCTAACCAAGCAAAGTTAGATTCTTGGCCTGGGAATGACGTACGGAATTGAGTACGGTCCATACGACCACGACGTACTGCATAGCGCATAACTTCACGTTCAGAAGTACGGATTTGGTCATGGGTATTACGAATCAAATCAGAGATGATGTCGAATAAACGTGGTGTGAATTTGAACATCATGAACACAGTTGCAAGTGCTTCAAGTGCAGCAGCAGCTTCTTTACTGTTACGACCATGTTTTTCAATTGCGGCTTTAGTGACTAACCATGCTTGTTCAAGCTCGGTGAAACGTGCTTTAGCAATTTCAGGATCTGGACCAGATTCGCCTTCAGAATCATCATCACCTTCAGACTCTTCTTCTTCATCGTCATCATCAAGTTTGACATCTTTAGTTGGCTTGTTGGTTGACGCTTCATCTTCATCGATCTCAGAATCATCTTCATCGATCACTTCTGGGATGGCTTCGTCAGATTCTGGATCTAAATAACCAGAAAGAATATCCGCTAGACGGCGTTCACCCGCTTCATAATCTTTGTATTCTTGCAGTACAACTTCGACTGCATTTGGCCAATAAGCAATAGAATGTAAAACGTCACGAATACCTTCTTCGATGCGTTTTGCAATGCTAATTTCGCCTTCACGTGTCAAAAGCTCAACTGTACCCATTTCGCGCATATACATACGCACAGGGTCAGTGGTACGACCGGGTTCATTTTCAACAGATGCAAGTACAGCAGCGGCTTCTTCTTCAGCAACTTCGTCAGTCGCTTCGCTGCCACCTTCAAACATTGTATCGTCAGATTCTGGTGCACGATCATGTACCGGAATACCCACGTCATTCAACATCTGAATGATGTCTTCAATCTGTTCACTTTCAGTGATTGAGTCCGGGAGATGATCGTTAACCTCGGCGAAAGTTAGGTAACCTTGCTCTTTGCCTCGGCTAATCAGAGCCGCTACTTGAGAAGTAGGGGAAGTCATATCGCTCATCTTTGCTTACTCTTCGTTGAATCTGTGGCAGTAAAAAACCGTGCATTTTAGCACGATCGTCTCATTAAATCTTGTGAATAGCTGGCTTATCCCATTAGGACGGTACAGCATCAAGCTGTCCAATGAGATATTAAAAATTTAAATTCAGTAATTTAGGTGGGGCTGAAATTGTTGTTTTCAAGTTCATCCCATGCATCGATTATTTTACGAGTCATCTTTGACTGTCATAAAAATGAAGGACGCAGGGTGGATTATATCATGCCACAGGTTTTGGTAAGAAAAAAAGACCTATTTTTAAAGTTTAGTTGTTAAAAAAACAAATAAAACTTGACAATATTTTATATCCCATATAAATAGCGGCTAGACCCCTTCAATTTTTTTCATTATGAGGTAGTTTTGGTGTCTTCTACAGATTTTGAACTAGATGATAACTACGGTGATGATGATGTGAATTTCGATGAGGCCAGTGCAAAAACTAGCGCGAAAGAATCGTTAGAAAAGCGCCGACTTATTGATGACCTTCTGGCTCAGCGCCGTCTTGAACGTGAGCTTAAAGATTTTGATTACGACATCGACGATGACGATGATTTTGATGACGAAGAAGACTAAATAGCGATTTAGCATAGCGCTTGAAAATGCTATGCTTACGCATTAAGTTTCTAACTCTGGATTTGAAATGAGTGCTTTAGATTTAGACCTTTTGAGTGACTATCTAGACGGCGATGACAACGAGCATGGTCTAGATTTTGCAGCGACTCATGGTTTTTTGTGTGCAATTGCAGTAGGCCCAGCTTTTGATAAATGGCTAGACGAACTTTTTGATAACAATCAGAAAAAAGTACCTGCTGAAATTATTGCGCAAGTAAAAGCATGGCTCGAATCGATTCGTCAGAATCTTGCCAATGAAGATGGTATTGAATTTCCATTTGAAATTGAAGAAGCCGATGTTGAATCAAGTCTTGGTGACTGGAGTGTTGGCTTCGTTGATGCCATGTTCCTAAACGAAGATGCATGGTTCACCGACGAGTTTGAAGAACAATTGGTTGATTTAACTTTGCCAATCATGGTGTTCAGCGGCATTGATGAAGAAGATCCACAAATGGAATCTTTCCGTCGCAATGGTCAGTTGATGGATGAACTTGCAGAAGAAATCCCAACCAATTTGAACGAATTATATTTGATGTATCACACACCAAATTAATTTCGACGAAATTTAAAAAAAGCACCTTGGGGTGCTTTTTTTAGCGCTGTACTTTTTTAATTCAAAATCAATCTTAATGCTTAACTGCGTTGGGCTTTTAAGAAGCTTTTCGCCATCCATCCAAAAGATAAAGCCAACACGAGATAATGGATAAGTAGCGTAAAGCTGATAGCAAGCAGCCAGACCCAAGCGGGTAATTGCGTTAGCACCATTTGAATAAAGGCTTGGGTTTCTGGGAAGATTAAGAGACAAATGACGGTCGCGACGACACTAATCAGTACCGAAGCCAAAATACAGCTCCAAATCAGGGTTTTCTTTTCAGCCTTATCTGGCACTCGCTTATGGTCTTTGACAAAGCTGGATGCCGCAGAAAAACCGCCCACGATGAGACAGGTAATAGATGAACCACCGGGTAAATCAAAGAAAGATTCAATGGCTGCGACAGCGACCATGGCGAGGGCATAAGCAATGCTAAATGTGATGATGTATTTTTTCATTATTCAATGTTCATGTTTTCGTTATATAAAGGGCAAGTATGGCTTGCCCGAAGTATGTTCATTGAATTTTAAGTTTCAGTGAAGGGGTGATAATTCAGATTTTAACGCAATACATTGAAAAAATTATAATTTTTTAGCACAGTAGTCTGCATACCAACCGTAGGCAATATGAAATATCGTGCCATGAATGGCGACCAAACAAAGCATAACCACAGCAGTTAGCCCAATGCCTGCATTATCTACAGACTTCATAATGCTTTCGGCATTGGGATTCATCAGCACCAAGAACAGCACAAAAAAACTACCAATGATGATTGCAACAGCACTCGAGCCCCAAACCAGTTGGATCTTTTCATGGTTGCTCGGCACACGTTGTTCTTTCTTTACAAAATGCCCAACGCTGATTAATGCACATGCCACCAATGTAGGAATTAAGGTGATACCGCCAAGATTTAATCCAAAGATTAATACGGTAATCAAAAGCACCAAGGCAATGCTATAAACAGCAGCAAAGTGCAGGAGATAGTGTTTCATGAAAGCCCCAAAAACAAAAAATTAACGATGTCGACGTTGATGTCGGCGATACAAAATCCAAGCAATAATGATGACTGTGATCAGAATAATCACATGTCCAACTTTACTAAATATTTGCTGCATTAACTGCTGGTTTTCACCTAAATAAAAGCCTACACAGGCTAAAAAGGTGGTCCAAATAATCGTACCTAAACCACTATAAAACATGAACTTCCAAAATGGCATGCGGCTCATTCCTGCAGGAATACTTATGAGAGAACGCACAGCCGGAATCATTCGGCCAAAAAATACAATGCGGTGACCGTATTGCTCAAACCATGCTAGAGATTTTTTGACATCTGCAGATTTGATGAATAAATATTTTCCATAACGATCGACGAAGCGGAAGATGGATTCATGCTTAAATTTATAGCCAATCCAATACAGCAATGCTGCCGCCAGTAAAGAGCCAATGCAGCCTGAAATAATGACACCAATGAGTAGCAGTTGACCTTGGGAGGCAGAATAGCCAGCCGAGGGCATGATGATTTCTGAGGGGATTGGGGGGAAGACATTGTCAAGGAACATGAGCAGGGCAATACCGAGATAACCCAATTGTTCCATGATTGAAATGATCCATTCAATTAAATTCATGGCAGCCAAGGCAGAGAAAAGGTGTATTTATCCTATGTTGAAAAGCGCAGTGGGTAAAGTTCAGTTTTAGATATTCCTGAAATCACCTAAGCAAAAACAATAAATATTGAGTTCATCTTGTATTAAGTAGCATGTAGGCTTAATTAGAAGGAACATGTAGGCTTAATTAGAAGGAAAATGTATTAATGCGTGATGGCATTAAGCAATGCTGAATGATATAAGATTGAAGAATTGAAAGGCTTGGATCATAGTTTTTATAGTATTGAGTGTACGCTGTTCAGTTTGGATTTTATTTTTGATTTTTGGCGCTTTAGCAGCCTTAAAAATCGTTTTATGTACTGAACAGCGTAGGACAAAGTTGCAATAAGTAGCGTTGCAAGGTGCATAAATTAATCATCATGTTCCATATTTAACAGTGTGTGAATATAGACTTGGCGTAAGCTCAGAGATAAAGCAAATGGAATCACACAAAGTCCAAGAATGTTGAGCATAGTGGGTTGTAAGTGCAATGTATAAGCAATAAATAAGGCAAAAATTGCACCAATGCATGTAGCAATACTGACTATCAAAATATGCGACTGTTGGTTAAGGAGGTGTTTTAATTCTCCTACACTTTCTTTTACACGGGGAGCGGGTAAAACAAGGTGCCTTGAGGTTGCAATAGGAGAGTTGATTAATTTTGGCATAATGCTTTCCTTTTCAATTATCTATAATGATTTTCTCGGATCAATTGATCAGAATAAGCATAAATGCGCGAACTGATTCTCGTAAATAACCAGATATAGTTATTTTGTCAAAAAAATTAAGTCACTGTTGAGAATGCGTAAAAAAAGCCCTAAAAATAGGGCTTTTATTTATATATCGTTACAACAAATTTTCCTTAGAGACGCTTACGTTTTGCTGCCACAATTTGTGATTGACGCATACGGAAGCCTGCTTTTTGCTGTTCAGTAGTTTTGTCGATACAGTATTTGCATGATACGCCGTGTTCGTAGCTCGGAAGTTCAACTTCAGCAGGAGCCAGTGGCCAACCGCATGCGTGACATTTGATATTTTCGCCTTCTTCCATACCGTGAGTGACAGCAGTACGACCGTCAAATACGAAACATTCACCTTCCCACATGCTGTCGGAAGCAGGGGTTTCTTCTAAATATTTTAAGATACCGCCTTTAAGGTGATAAACCTCATTAAAGCCTTCTTGAAGTAAAAGTGAGGTTGATTTTTCACAGCGAATACCGCCTGTACAGAACATGGCAATTTTCTTATCTTTATGCTGCTCAAGCTCTTTTTTCACGTATTCAGGGAATTCACGGAAAGTCTCAGTTTTCGGGTCAATCGCACCCTTAAATGTACCTGCTTTGTACTCATAGTCGTTACGTGTATCAATTAGGATTACGTCATCACGTGTAATTAGTTCATTCCATTCTTTAGGATCAAGATAGTGACCGACTAAATCACGTGGTTTCACTTCCACACCTAAAGTCACGATTTCTTTTTTCAGTTTGATCTTCATTTTACGGAATGGTTTATCCGCACTATGCGATTCTTTGTATTCCATCGCATTGAATCCTTCGTTGAGAAGGAACTGATGGATGATATCTACAGATTTACGGTCACCAGCAACTGTACCGTTAATACCTTCACCTGCCACAATTAGAGTACCGCAAAGGTTGATGGTTTTTACCAAGTCTAAAAGACGTTGTTGAAGATCAGCAGGATCTTGAACTTCTTTGAATTGATAAAGTGCGGCAACAACCCAACCAGAGGTCGCTTGCTGTTCTACAGGTGCAAGCTGTTCTACAGTAGCGTTCATGGAGTACTCCAAATGAATAAAACAAGATAAAAATTAAGGCGCACATTCTACCGCGATTTGGATGAATAAGCGAGTAATGCGGTGGCTTTTAGCCACACATTTCATCATGGCTTCATTTCAGCAGTTTTAGCGTGTATAGTCATGCCGAGTTGTTTCTATCCCATAAATATTGATTGAATGGAGCCGGTTTTGAGTACTGATCGTCGAATTGCCTCGTTGACCCCATGTGCAGGGCGTTGTTCTACGGTATTTGGTGATTCAGTCTGCCGTGGTTGCCGCCGCTTTAACCATGAAGTCATAAAATGGAATACCTATACAGCCGAGCAACACACGGCCATTTGGTGTCGTTTAGATGCGCAGTTAGATCAAATTTTAATACCGATGTTGCCGCAAGCAGATATCGTTCATGTCGAAGGCTTTGTTTTGTCTAAGCGAGTTCGCTTACGTCCAGATGCAAGTAAAGGCCGTAAACTGTATCACGCACTCAAGCTCTGCGAAAAAAACCGTCATTTCACAGATGAAAGTGGACTCGGGATACATTACAAACAGGTGCGACCGTTGTGGGATGAATTTGAGCGTCGTGTTTTAGCACTCGCCACAGCCAGCTATGATTTGGCATTTTTAAGAGCAGATGCCATTCGCTTGCATTTATTGCAAAACATGGATGAAGAGGACTAAGTCCTCTTTTTTTATTTATGAAATTTATCGTGATGTAAAAAAAATAAGTGAAGGAATCTCAGCGTGAATTATTCGGAGTACTTTTTATATTGTGTGGCAGTCATCGTAATGATTGCAACACCTGGACCTGTCATGCTGTTGGTCGCGAGTGCAGGTTTACAAGGCGGATATAAAAAGGCATTTCAAACCATTGTCGGGACAAATTTTGCGTCACTGATTTTGATTGTGCTGTCAGTGTGTATTTTAAAAGGCATTTTAAATGTGAATGCGCACTGGCTCGATGGCATTAAAATACTGGGTTGTATATATTGCTTATATTGGGTTTGATATTTTAAAAGAAGTGATGACACAGCCCACTGAGCAATCTCTGCAGTTAAAAGCAGCTCAAGGGGGCTTTAAGCAAGGACTGATCGTGGGGATTTCAAATCCTAAGGATATTATTTTCTTTGCTTCATTTTTTCCGCAGTTTGTAGGAATTACTCCTCATCTTGATCTGAGTTTAATTGTGTTGACCCTCAGTTGGATCGTTTTAGATTTTGCGACCTTGTCTTTGGTGTATTTATCTTTTCATCGATTGTCGAAATCACGTTGGTATAAAAAATTGTTGGCCCTGTGTGGGTTGATTTTAGTGGTGGTTGCCATCTATGGCATCTATAGCACATTCACGGCTTAATTCTTAACTTGAAATGTGCAGTAAAAAATAAAAAGGCTGATTCAATCAGCCTTTTTATGAACGTGTAGAGCTTTAATTTATTCGAACTAGAGATTGTGCTGTAAGCGATATTGCACAATTTCGTCAATGGTGAGTACAGTCAAATGATGGGTTTGTGCATACGCTAAAACTTGTACGCCATTCGCCATCGTACCGTCTGGGTTGGTTAATTCACACAAAACACCTGCAGGTTTTAAACCGGCTAGACGGGCCAAATCAATAGTCCCTTCAGTATGTCCACGACGGGTCAATACGCCGCCTTCACGCGCACTTAAAGGAAAAACATGACCCGGACGGTTTAAGTCAGCAGCAACAGCACCATCTTTAATTGCGGCTTTGACTGTAGTTGTTCGGTCTTTTGCAGAAACTCCAGTAGTAACACCTTCCGCCGCTTCAATGGTGACGGTAAAGGCAGTTTTAAAATGGCTAGAGTTATCAGACACCATGGGTGGAAGTTCTAAATGATTAGCCTGAGCATCGGTTAAACACAGGCAGACAATCCCTGAACCGTCACGAATCATACGTGCCATGGTTTCTACAGTGAGTGTTTCTGCAGCAACAATCAGGTCGGCTTCATTTTCACGGTCAAAATCGTCCATGACTAAAACAGGCTTGCCATGACGAATGTCTTCTAAGGCTTGCAGCATGCGCTGTTCTGCAGGTGGAAGGGCAGAAAAGAAAATTTCGGGTTGAATTAAACTAGACATTGAAACGCTCGCGTAAATTTTAGATACGGTTGAACATTTCAGGACATGTGAAATAGTGGCGTTACGATATATATTGAAAATGATCAATGATATAGAGATGTGACGTCGTCTTCTTTCATCCGGACTATACCGTCGGCTCAGGCATTGCACCTGATCTGCGAATCGCGTTTAAACGATTGGCTCGTGGGCTTTTTGCAGGGCGTTCAACCCAGCAAATTTACCACCGGTGGGGAGTTTCACCCCGCCCTGAAGCGATGTGTCTTGAGTATAGACCTGTTTGTGTGGTGATGGGGAATTATTGCGTAGAATCATTTGCAAAATTTTAGATAAGTAAAGTTATAAGATTGGATTTGTAAGCATTTTTATAAAGTGTGCCAAAGCATGCTATCGTGCCAATAAATCAACCATGATTGCATAATGATAAAAAATGACGCTTCCTCAGCATTCTCAGCAGCAGAATATAAAGCTGCATCGTTCACAGTTAGATCAAGAGTTTTCAACAGATCTGTTCCAAGATGTACAGGTCATTCGGTATCTGCAAGTGATCGGTGTTGCACTGATAGCAGCCAGTTTCGTGTATTTGATCGCGGCAAACTGGCTGATGTTACCCAAATTTATTCAATTGGCAATTCCAATGTTGCTGTTGGTACTGAGTGCTGTGACGAGTGTATATTTTGTAAGGCATGCTTGGATTCAGCAAAGCTTAGATGCTTTAAGTGCTTTGTTGCTCGGATTAAGTTTAGCTGTGATTGGGCAGGTCTATCAAACAGGAGCAGACAGTTATCTGTTATTTTTGGTCTGGGCTTTGCTGCTTTTACCTTGGTTATCTCGACCGAATATTGGAGTCTTTGCGTTACTGTGTTTGATCAGTCAATTGGCATTATTTTTATATTTTAAACAAAGCTATTTAATCGTTGATCATTCATGGTGGTATTTACTCTGCATGAATGTATTGACCGCAATATGTGTGACCTTGTGTTTGAAATATTATGCTGCACTGCGCTTTGTATTTGTTGCATTTATTACACTAATGTCGATGTATTGCATGTTTTTATACTGCGGAAATGGGGCAGAGCAGTATCAATGGCAATATTTAATTTTTGCATTGTTGCTTCCAATTTATCTGATTATCTATTTTTATCGACAACATCGTGCATTAGAAACCAGTTTACAAGCTGCAGGTCTCGCCGCGAGTTTCAGTATTTTGATTTTCCAATGGGCAGAACATATTTTATCTGACTCGAGTGCAGGATTGTTGGTTTTTGCCTTGCTGATATTTGCTTGGTTTGCGGTGATCAGTTGGGCACTGATGAAATTTCTGCCACAGACTAAATTTGCGGTTATTCCTTTAGCGATTGGGGCATGGTTCGCAGGCATTATTTTATCGAGCTTATTGCTGACCTATTGGAAGGCGTTTTCAATCGTCATGGGCTTAGTTTTTGTGGCTGTGGCTTGGTGGTTGATTCGACGAGCTAAAAGTATCTTTAGTCGCCAATTTGCTTACTGCTTATGGGTATGTGGCCAATCTGCGGTCTTCATACATACAGAGAGCTTGACCGATAGCATTGGGTTTATTTTAGTATTACAAATTGGCGTTATCTTGCTCTGTTTGTTTAGTCGAATGCATTGGTTTATTGTTTTTATTCAACTCATTGCAGGATATGGCCTTGCAGTGGCCACACTATTTGATGCCGATCTTTTTATGAGCGATGAACATGTCATCTTAGCTGTGATTGGATTGAATTATATTCTACTGATTTTCTTGCTCGGGAGTGCAACAGCTTGGTTGCACTCGATGTATCGAAAAAGTGTTGTGTTGTGGATGTTATGCATCGTATTGGCGGGTGTGGTGTTGCAGACCTTGTCAAATAACGTTCTACATTTTGAACAGACCCAACATGGTGTTCTTGACCTGTTTATCGTTTATCTACTGCCTGTGGTTTGGCTTGGCCTTTACATCGCAAATCAGCAAAAACAGACGGGGCGCGAAAAATGGCTGTTACTGCTATTGGGCCTTGTGCTGATTGCGATGGGCTATTTTGAAATTTTCTTGTTATTGGTTTTATTGGCATGGGCGCAGGTCTATCAGCAATCTTTGGTTAAAGCCCTTTGCATCGTGTTGATCATTTTTAGCTTATGGATGCTGTATTACAATTTAGGGTTGAGCTTTTTACTGAAAAGTTTAACGATTTTGATCTCTGGTCTTTTGCTGCTTGGCATCACCAAAATGTTAACTGCGATACAGCATAAACAAGGGGAAGGAGCATGATGAACATACTCAATAAAAAAATGCTTCCTATTGGTTTGGCTGTACTCAGTATTCTTTTATTTGTACTGATGATTGCACGGCATGAATGGCATCTGGCAAACAGTCAGAGTATTTATGTAAAGCTGCAACCGGTCGATCCTCGCTCTTTGATTCAAGGAGATTATATGGCCTTGAATTATCAGCTCTATTTTGGTGGTCAGCCTTCTGAAGAGCAATCTGCTAATGGGCAGACTGCCAAAGCGAACAAAGAAGAAAATGTACACCGTGACTATTTTGTAGATCAAAAAAGTATTGTGAGTTATGTGCAGCTTGATGCACAGCGTAGAGTGATTCGAACCAGTTTCAATCCAAAGTTATTAGTGCAGTATCCAAGCTCATCTACAAAACTGGTGCTCAAAAATCCTGACAATAGATTTGAGGGTTTATATCCCGCTGCAAGCAGCTTTTTGTTTGCCGAAGGCTTGGAACCGTGCTATCGCGATGCGCAATTTGCAGAGCTGAAAGTACAGGAAAATGGTCAGCCCTTATTGGTGGGTCTAGTGGGTGAAAACCTGCAGTCACTTCTGTGTGAGCAGAAGAAAGTTTGGTGGAAGGGGCCACGAAGTGAATAAAAGCGGATTATGTGATTGATCGCATAAAAAAGCCCGCAAATTTGCGGGCATTTAGAATCTTTGAATGCTTGAATTAAGCAACTTGAACTGGAATACAGTTCGCTGTGTGGTTCACTGTGTTATTTGGGTTCGCATAGACTAAACGTGGCTTATGTGCATTTGCTTCAGCTTCTGTGAAATCGCCAAAAGTTGCAATAATCATCAAATCACCAATATCTGCTTGGTGAGCAGCACCGCCATTTACAGAGATAATGCCAGAACCTTCTTCACCACGAATGGCATAAGTGGTAAAACGCTTACCATTAGTCACGTTCCACATATGAATTTCTTCATATTCACGGATACCGGCTAAATCTAGAAGAATACCGTCAATTGCACAAGAACCTTCATAATGTAATTCTGCTTGTGTAACGACGCAACGGTGGATTTTAGCTTTTAATAAACGAGATAGCATGGCTAGCGTCTCCTTGGTAGACCTAAGATCGTATCTTATGGTGGAACAATCTCTTGAATGCTGGGTGAGCAGTCAAATGCAAGCGCATTTTGCTCTGAAATCATTCAGATGGCAATAAGTATTGTTCAACAATTTGTGGAATTGTCAGTTCTATTTGTAAGCGTTGATCTGGTTCATGGCTTGCTGAATCTCACCACTTACCAACAATTTAGTACGTGATAAGGCATGTGCAATAGCATCATCCATTAAACCTTGTTCACTACTTGGTGCTTTACCTAAGACATGGCCTGAGACACGCTCTTTAGAACCAGGATGACCAATACCAATACGTAAACGATGGAAATTTGGACCAATATGCGGGACGATATCGCGCAAACCATTATGACCACCATGACCACCGCCAGTTTTCAGGCGAATGACACCAGGGTTCATATCAAGTTCATCGTGTGCGATAAGCATTGCTTCGGGAGCAATTTGATAGAATTTGGCGAAGGGAACAACACTTTGACCAGAGAGGTTCATAAAGGTTGTAGGTAACAGCAGACGAACGTCTTGACCTTCGATATTACCACGACCACTGATGCCTTTATATTTAGGATCAGCTTTAAGTTGGATGCCATATTGTTCTGCAAGACGTTCTACAAACCAGAAGCCTGCATTATGGCGGGTTTGGGCATACTCAGAACCTGGGTTACCCAAACCAACAATCAGTGAAAGTTTACTCACTCATTTACACCATTTAACACTTATGCGCGTTTGAAGTCAGCGTGCATAGGAGTGTTTTTAGCTGGGTGACGTTGTAAAGCTTGGATTTTAACGCTTTCAGCTTTACCGTCAATGTTGATTTCAACAACTTCTTCAAAGAATGCGTTGTTTTCTAAAGCTTTAACAAGTTCGCGAAGTTCCAAAGTAACTGCTACAGGTTCAGCTGCACCACCGTAGATGATTGCTGGTACTTTATTTTGAAGACGAAGGCGGCGGCTCGAACCTTTCCCTTGTACTGCTTCTTCACGTGCTACTGCATTTAATACGAAGTTTGCCATGATAGACATTCCTATTTAAGTTTAATTGACTAGACCTTCGACCAGTCTAGTGATAGAAAGCCCCACCAAAAGGTAGGGCTTTTAAATTTAGCGCTATATTATAGATAAGAATCGAACATTGCGCTAATAGATTCTTCGTTGTTAATACGACGAATTGTTTCAGCAACCATACTTGCAACTGAAACTTGGCGAATCTTACCAAGAGCTTGAGCTTCTTCTGAAAGCGGAATGGTGTCTGTTACAACCAATTCGTCAATCACAGAGTTTTTCAAGTTTTCTAAAGCTTTACCAGAAAGTACAGGGTGAGTTGCGTAAGCAACAACTTTGCGAGCACCAAAAGTTTTTAGTGCGTCAGCAGCTTTACACAATGTACCTGCTGTATCCACCATATCATCAACGATGACACAGTCACGGCCTTTAACGTCACCGATCAAGTGCATTACTTGAGATTCATTCGCTTTTTGACGGCGTTTGTCGATGATCGCAAGATCGATATCACCCATTTGCTTAGCTACAGCACGCGCACGTACTACACCACCAACGTCAGGAGAAACAACCATTAAGTTGTCGTGTGACTGTTGACGAAGATCTGCTAAAAGTGCAGGAGTACCGTAGATGTTGTCTACAGGAATATCGAAGAAACCTTGGATTTGGTCAGCATGAAGGTCGATCATGACAACGCGGTCAATACCAACAGTTGTGAGCATATCTGCAACAACTTTTGCTGTAATTGGCACACGGCTTGAACGTGGACGACGGTCTTGACGAGCATAACCAAAGTAAGGAATGACAGCAGTGATACGACCAGCACTTGCACGACGCAAAGCATCAGCCATAACTAAGATTTCCATAAGGTTATCGTTAGTTGGGGCACAAGTTGGTTGTACGATGAATACGTCTTTACCACGAACATTTTCAGTAATTTCGACAGCGATTTCACCGTCAGAAAATTGACCTACAGATGCAGCACCTAGAGGGATGTGAAGGTGGCTAACGACTTTTTGGGCGAATTGTGGATGTGCAGATCCACTAAAAACGACAAGATTGGGCATGAAGCACCCTTGGCGGTTGGCAAATTAGGGAATTAGATGGCAGGGGCGGCTGGATTCGAACCAACGGATGCCGAGATCAAAACCCGGTGCCTTACCACTTGGCGACGCCCCTAATGCGGCAGAACTTTAATATTTTTGCGGTATTTTGTCAAGTTGAAACAACAAAGATACTGCAAATTATGCTCTGTCTTTTTTGAAGTAAATGGCAGGGGCGGCTGGATTCGAACCAACGGATGCCGAGATCAAAACCCGGTGCCTTACCACTTGGCGACGCCCCTAAATTGATGAAATAGCGAATAAAGTAAATGGCAGGGGCGGCTGGATTCGAACCAACGGATGCCGAGATCAAAACCCGGTGCCTTACCACTTGGCGACGCCCCTAATACTTTACAGCAATTACATCTACAGGTGAAAAATGATGGCAGGGGCGGCTGGATTCGAACCAACGGATGCCGAGATCAAAACCCGGTGCCTTACCACTTGGCGACGCCCCTATATCAAACTTCAAAATGACGTAATGGTGATTCTTGTAAGCTGCGAACCAAGTAAGATTTACATGGTGCATTTTTCAATATGTCATCAATATTCATATTTTCAGTCACTTCAGTAAATACACAAGCACCTGTACCTGTAAGCTTTGCTGCACCGAACTGATCTAAGTACTGCATTGCTTCATCGACTTCGGGATATAAGCTTCGTGCCACAGGCTCAAAGTTATTTCCAAAATCAGATGGCGTTTCCTGATAGCCGCAAAATTTAGTGGGCTTTGAGTCTCTTGTCAACGTTTTTTGTGAAAAAAGCAGTTGAGTGCTGATAAAACAGTCAGGTTTCAGCACAATGTACTGTTTTTGAGCTAAATCTATGAATGTTAAGTGTTCACCGATGCCTTCAGCCCATGCATTTAAACCATGTACAAACACGGGAACATCTGCCCCAAGTTGTAAGCCGAGTTCTGCTAGTTGTTCAGTATTTAGACCACATTTCCACAGTTGATTGAGCACAATAAGGGTTGTTGCTGCATTGGATGAACCACCACCGAGCCCTGCACCCATCGGAATATTTTTTTCGATGTGGATTTTTTGTGCAGTCAGTGCTTTAGCAAACGGTTTGAGTATTTGAGCAGCACGATAAATTAAATTTTGCTCTAGATTGACGCTGTTTAAGCCCTCAATTTGAATAAAATTTTCATCAGCAGAATTTGCAAGTGGGTGAAATTCCATCCAATCAGATAAATCGATGAGCTGAAAAATCGTCTGCAATTCGTGATATCCATTAGGACGTCGGCCAGTAATGTGCAAAAACAAATTGAGTTTTGCAGGAGAAGGTACACGAATCACAGAAGTCATAGCTCAGCTTTTAGGCAAATTAACGATTTTGAATCACCATTGTAATACGGTTTTCCTGACCGGATTCAAGTGCTTGTTTTAAAATTAACTTGTTCGGTACCGTCGCAGTCTCGTTATAGCTTAGGTCAACCGTCCAACCATCTTCAATAATCTGTTGTGGGCGCTGTGCAGTATCGCGTTGAATTTTTGCTTGTGTGGTTGCAGGGCGCGCCTGTACCCAGTCGACGAGGTGGGTAATGGGAGCTTGCCAACCAGTAGCACGTTCCAGTAATTCTTCAGGTGTTTCTGCTTCAATTAAACCGGTTTTTGCACTGTTTAACTGAACTTGACCGGGTTTACCGCTGATTTGAGTTTTTCCAACACCTAATATGCCACTCAGTTCGATATCATATTCATTGCGGTCTTGAACCCAAGTAAAAAAAGCACTTCCTGACTGTTGTGGCGTGCGCACACCAATCTTACCTTGTAAGTTGAATTGATTTGCAGCGACTTCTTCAGGGCTGGATTGATCGGGTGTTTTAACATATTGCTGACAACCGGTAAAAAATAAAGCGCAGCAGGTCAGGGCAGATACCCCAAATTTTGAAGATACTTGCATAAAGTCTTTCTAACTCTTTTTCATGGGTTGGGGTAACAATAACGAATGTAGTTGCTCTAATTGCGGATCATTCGGATGTTTTTGTTGGAGTTGTTGTAACAACGCGTCAAATTTATTCATATCACCTTGCATGAAGACTGATCGTGCGTAGCGAATGCCAATTTTTAAACTATTACTCAGTTCATACGCTTTGGCCAAAACCGATGCAGAGGTACTAAAATCATTTTGCAAATAACAAATATAACCGAACGTATCTAAAATTGAGGCTTGCTCAGGAGCATATTCCAAGGCATGTTCGACATATTTTCGGGCTTCATCTAAGCGTCTATTTTGTACCGCCAAGGTATAGGCATATGCATTTAAATAGGTCGGGCTATTGGGTTCAATTTCAAGTAATTGTTTTAGTAATTGGTCGAGTCTATCTTTATCTTGATGGGCGTCGAGCAGTAGAACTTCGGCATAAATGAGCTCTGGATCTTCAGGTAAGTTTTTTACCGCTTCATCAAGTAAACGAACTGCTGCTTTTTTATTGTTCATGCGTTTTAAAATATCTGCCTGAGCAAGATATAAGAAACTGGCATGTTGAGGATAATTAACCCGCTCTTGGGTTAAAAAGCGCAGTGCATCATGCAGCTTATTTTGCTGGCTAAAAATGCTGATCATATTGCGCCGTGAAACTGTATAAAGACTGCCATCAACAAGGCGATAATAGGCTTTTGCCGTTTCATAATGCTGTTTGCGTTCAGCATTTACTGCGAGATAGTAATACGCTTCATTTTGGTATTTGCTCGAATAACGTAACTCCACCAAATACTTTTCGGCTTTTTCATAAAGCTCTAAGTCAATACTGGTCAAACCTGCCATAAATAGCGGTTCTTCAGCAGATGGCCATTTCTTTAGTATATCTTCGAGTTTTTCTAGACCTAATTCTGACTGATTGATTTTAATTAAATATTTTGCTTCTGCTAAGCGAACTTCCATATTGTTGCGGTGTTTACGGCTGGATTTTTCGAACCATTTTAAGGTTTCTTCTTCATCGCCTAACGACATAAGTAAATTGGCTTTCATTAGGATATAGCCAGTCACTTTCGGGCGTTTTTTCAGTGCTAAATTAATGGTGTCTAAGGCATCAGCAAAGGCACCATTTTGAGCTTGTAAACCTGCGACTAAGACCAAAATAGAAGGGTTGGTTTTTTCCTTGCTAGCGGTCAGTGCTTGAATCAGATAAGCGCGATCTTCCTCTGATTCAGGGGAAATACCCGCCAAAATTTGTTCTAAATCTGCATTTGGGTCAATGGTTAAAATTTTATCAAGTGTTTCGGCGGCAAGCTCATATTCATGGGCTTTCAAAGCAATATGTGATAAATAAAATAATGCTGGTACATCTTCAGGTTCTTGCACAACCCAATGTGTGGCAATGTCTAAGGCTGCTTGTAAATCATTTTGCTCAATAGCAACGTTTAAAGCACGCTGTTTGACCATGGTGGATTTACTTTTGATCGCAAGCACGGTGTAATTATGAAGCGCGGTTGGAATGTCGTTATAAGCTAAGGCAAATTCTGCAATCATACTTTGTTTAATTGCATCATATCCTGAATTTGCATGGTAAACTTCTCCCACGGCCCGAATTGGGGCAGTAGAAGCCATGCTACCAACAAGTAAGAATGTGGTAGAATACTGCTTTATTGTCTGGCCGTTCAGTCGGCTATTTGTTAGACGCAATTTTTCTTGATCCAAGTAATGCTTTTTATGACGCCGATAATGCACAATAGCATAAATTTAGCGAAATGATGATCTGATATGTCTTTCTTTGCATTGGGTGTCAACCATCAAACCGCCTCTGTAGAACTGCGCGAACAGATTGCATTTAACCCTGAAAAGTTAACAGCGCTGCTTGAACAGCAAAGCCATGCACCTGAACTCAATGACATGGTGGTGGTGTCTACATGTAATCGTACCGAAGTCTATGCGATGTCTGAAAATGCAGACGTGGTATTGAATTGGCTCGCCCAATCAAATGGTATCGATGTAAAGCAATTGTCAAATCATGTGTATCGTTATGAAAATGCACAAGCGGTGACACACCTCATGCGTGTGGCTAGCGGCTTGGATTCGCTCATGCTTGGTGAGCCTCAAATTTTAGGTCAAGTCAAAACGGCTTTGTCCTTAGCCAAAGATGCCGAAACCGTTTCCCCAAATTTAAACCGTATTTTTGAATATGCCTTTTATGCGGCAAAACGTGTGCGTTCTGAAACAGCCGTTGGAAGTCATGCGGTGTCGATGGGCTATGCTGTTGCTCAGCTCGCTTTACAGGTCTTTAGTCAGCCTGAAAAATTGACGGTGATGATTGTTGCTGCTGGTGAAATGAATAGCTTGGTTGCAAAGCATTTGGCCGAAATGGGTGTGGGCAGAATTATTATCTGTAACCGTACACGTGCCCGTGCCGAAGCTTTATCGCAAGAGATTGCTCATCGTGTAGAAGTTGAAATTATTGATTTTGCAGATTTGGCAGACAATTTACATCGTGCAGATGTAATTTCAAGTTGTACCGGAAGCTTGCATCAAGTGATTTATTTTGCGGATGTCAAAGCAGCACTGAAAAAACGTCGTTATAAACAAATGCTATTGGTTGATTTGGCTGTACCACGAGATATTGAAGCCAAAGTTGAAAGTCTAGATGGCGTTTATTTATATGGTGTCGATGACCTGCAAACTGTCATTGAAGAAAATTTGGCTCAGCGTCGTCAGGCGGCAGTTGAAGCCGAAGTCATGGTCAATCAGCTTGCGACAGATTTAATCACGCAGCAAAAAGTGAATTTGGCTGGCTCGACGATTCATGCATACCGTGAACATGGTGAGTCATTGCGTCAAGAAGAACTGGCTTTGGCGCTGAATCGTCTACAAAAGGGCGAAGATGCTGCGAAGATTATGCAAGAAATGTCACATCGTTTAACCCAAAAGTTGCTGCATCCAACTTCTATCGTGCTGCGAAATGCAGCAATGGCGGAAGACCCTGCTTATTTTGAAATGTTAGAACAAAATTTAGTTAATGTGGCTGAAAATCGCCGTAAACCAAAAAAATAAATAAGCTGATTCATTGAATAGCATGTCGTTCACAGCTTGAACTTGAAGTTAAAACTTAATCTTCAAGGAGGGTGAGCGATCTTTTTTTATCAATATCATAAATACGTTGTTTTAAATTACGCATTTCAGCAAGGCTAGAAAACTTATTCGACTTGATCTTGAGTTGTAAGAATTGATATTGCAATTTTGTCGATAAATCTGCTGCAAGTTTATCTGCCTGTTCAGGTGATGACGTATAGTCACTGATATTGGCATGCTCTAAAATATGTTGTAATTCATGATGATGCGCTGCACATGCACCGAGTACATAATAGGTCGATAACTCTGGGTCATCAGGCAATTCATCAAAAATCACATTGAAAATATTTAAAACGTGATAAAGCAAGAGATCTTGTGAAACTAAGGCGCGTAAAGGCTCAAAATGAATGTAGAGATAAGGATGATTGATTAAAATCGCAATCACATATTCTTCGGCATCAATTTTTGTACTAAAGCTCAATGATGCATCATTATTAACTTGAGGCTGCCACTTTCGGCTAAACCCTAATTTTTCACGGAAATATTGTTGTAGCAAATAACGATATGAACCACCTTTCGGCAACAGTTCAGTCAGTTGTCTCAGTTCACCCATCACCTGACTTTTACCCTCAGGTGAACTGACATCATGATTTTGCGTTAAATGTGCAAAAACAAATTCAGAAAGAAGCGGTGAGGTGTCCAGTAACCGTCGAAAATTTTCAATACCTTCACGACGGATCAATGAATCTGGGTCATGGTCATTCGGCAAAACAAAGAATTTAAGTTCACGACCATCATTCAGCAGTGGGAGGGCAATTTCGAGCGTACGTCGAGCTGCTTTTTGACCTGCGGCATCTCCATCAAATGCAATGGTAATACGGCTATTTTGCTTAAATAAAATGTTTAAATGTTCAGTATTACTGGCAGTCCCTAAAGTCGCTACAGCGCCATGAATGCCATATTGCTGTAGGGCAATGACATCCATATAACCTTCGACCATTAACCAATCTTGGGCTTTTTGTTTACGGCCTTCGTATAAACCATAAAGTAACTGATTTTTATGGAAAACTTCGGAGTCTGGAGAGTTGATGTATTTCGGTTTGATTTCATCATTTAGGGCACGACCACCAAAACCGACCACACGACCTTTCGCATCTCGAATCGGGAAAATCACCCGCTCACGCAGTAAGTCAAAGTCACGACCACTATCACTGGTGCGAATCAAACCGAGAAGTTTGAGTCCTTCGATATCTTGTGGAAAGGCTTTTTCCAGATGTTGCCAATCTTCAGGGGCATAGCCTAAGCGCCAATAGGCGATGGTGTCTGCACTGAGACCCCGTTGTTTAAAATAAGCTTGCCCAATTGGACTGAGCGGAAGTTGTTGTTCATAAAACTGTGCGACATTTTCCAGCAAGTCATATAAGTTTCCATCTTGCGGCACATCTTCAAAAGCATTGGCAACTTGGTCAAAGTGAGCAAACGGATCGCTCCCATAAAAGGCTTCTTCGCTATTTTGAAACTCAGCAAATGGGTCGTGTTCGAAATTTACTGCAGCAGGAGCAGTCTGTGTTTCGCCTGTTTGGGGCGTCAGAGCTTTTGTTTCGATTGCAGGTTTTTGTACAGGTTTAGGTTTAGATTCGCGCTTATATTTGAGTTTATTGGAATCGTTATTGTCTTTCGGTAGTTCAATACCTGTTTGGCTTGATAAATCCTTCATTACTTCAATAAAGTTACGGCTACCAATATCCATTAAAAAACGGATGGCATTACCATTGGCCTGACAACCAAAGCAGTGAAAATATTGTTTATCACGATAGACATGGAAAGATGGCGATTTTTCCTGATGGAATGGGCAGCATCCTGAGTAAGTGCGTCCAGTCTTTTTCAATTTCACAAATTGACCAATCACATCGACAATATCGGTGCGATCTAAAATTTGATCAATTGTATGTTGAGGAATGGCCATGCTATTTTATCTGTCTATCTATTGAATTTGGGCAGTTCGTGAAATATGTTGAAATCAGCAATGCTGTAAGTTCAGGTGGAGATGTAGTACAGCATCGACCATCGAACTATTGTATACCTTTTAATCTAACCGAATCTGTAGATCCTGAAAAGATAAAAGGGCAAGTATTCTAACTTGCCCTTTGTGAAAAATCGACCTTCGTTGCGACTATATTATTCAGCTGATTCTGACGACTCAGTTTTTTCGCTATGAGGACGATCCAATAAGCCAAAGCTTAAACGATTGGTTAAACTGCGTTTTTCTTCATCAGTTTCAACTACGTCTGTAGAGGTTTGCTCAGACATCGTCTGTGCTTCTTTACCGAAAATACCCAAAGTTGCACGGTTAAGGAAGCTGCCTTCACTACGTGCAGCACGCATATTGAGAGTACCGTCTGACTTCACAAGTTTTGGATAGTTCAGTTTAAGTACTTCAATGTATTGCTGAGACGTGGTTTTATCACCAAGTTTGTCATAACCATAGGCAACCGTCGCTAGAGCTTCTGGAACTTGTGGTGCTTGAGGATAATGTTCGATCACCCAAAGTGAACGTTCAACAGCAGCTAACCATGCTTTACGCTTCACATTAAAACGTGCCGCATTCATCTCGCTTTCAGCCAATTCTTGACTGATGAACTTCATACGTTGTGCGGCATCGACTGCATATTCGCTCGATGGGTAGCGACGGATAAAGTCGACAAAGTTTTGATAAGCCACTTTGAGATAGCTCACATCACGATGCGATTGCTTTAAAGAAGTATAGCGAAGCAAACCGTTGTAGTTTTGCTCCATGTTTGAAACACCACGCACGTAGTACGCATAATCAACTTGCGGATGTTGTGGGTTCATACGAATAAAACGGTCTGCAAGTGCAATCGCACCTTCATAGTCTTTTTGCTGAAACTTTACATACAATAGTTCAAGTTGTGCTTGCTGCGCATAGTTACCTGTAGGGTAGTAGGTCTCTAGAGCTTCAAGGTGTTTTGCTGCATCTGTATATTGGTTACGTTCAAGCGCTTTTTGTGCTTTTTCGATATAAATCTGTTCGCTTGATTGTGGACCTGTGTCGACCACTTCTTTCTTTGGATTACTGCTACAGCCTACCATTGCCGATGCAATGCCTATTGTTAGAGCAAGCATTGTCATTTTATATTTTGGTAGCGACATAAAAATTCCTCTGTTAATACGGGCAATGAGCTACAATTGAACTATTAAACCACTTTTGTCTGAATGAGCAAATGAGTCAAGCACAATCTTCCAATTCTAATTTCCCTGAAACTGATTTCAATTTACTTGAAGATTCTGAGGATGCAGATAACCATACTTCAGACTCAACTGCAACACGTTTATCGTTGCAATTTCAATTGGATGAAAGCTATTTAGGACAACGTATTGATCAGGTTTCAGCACTGGTTTGGACTGATTTTTCTCGTGAAAAGCTAAAACAGTGGCTCAAAGAGGGCCATTTGTTGGTCAATGGTAACACTGTGAAACCAAAGTACAAATGCGAAGGCACAGAGTTACTGACTTTAGACGTCGAGTTAGAAGCACAAACACGTAGCTTACCTGAAGATATTCCACTTAATATTGTCTATGAAGATGACGATATTATGGTGATTAATAAACCTGTCGGTATGGTTGTTCATCCGGGCGCTGGAAACAGTACAGGCACATTGGTGAATGCAATTTTGCATCACTACCCAAAATCTTCAGAGTTGACCCGTGCAGGTTTGGTGCATCGTATTGATAAAGACACCTCAGGTCTGTTGGTTGTTGCGAAAAACCTCGAATCCCAATTTTCTTTAAGTAAGCAATTGGCGAAGAAATCGGTTTACCGCATTTACGATTTGATCGTATATGGCAACATTATTGCTGGCGGTACAGTCGATGAACCAATTAAACGTCATCCTGTCGATCGCATTAAAATGGCTGTCTTGCCGGGCGGTAAAGATGCGGTGACTCACTATAATGTGAAAGAACGGTTCCAAAACTTTACCCGCGTTCAAGCACGTTTAGAAACGGGTCGTACCCATCAAATTCGTGTGCATTTTACTTATATCGGTCATGGTCTTGTGGGCGATCAAGTGTATGTACCACGTGTACGTATGCCTGCAGGCGCGTCGGTGTTATTAGATGACACTTTACGTGGCTTTAAACGTCAGGCTTTACATGCGGTTAAATTGGGTCTCGTTCATCCACGTACAGGTGAAGACATGATGTTTGAAGCACCATGGCCTGAAGACTTTAATCAATTGGTTGAAGTATTACGTAGCGAAAACAAAGCGTATTAAGTTTTAACCTGATTTACACGCCATAGATAGAAAAGGACGGCAACATGCAATTTGTTCAGGGACTTCCACAGGGTGTTTTTGTGGGACAAACTCGAGTTCATCATGATCAGACGCAACCCGCTGAACAACCTGAACTGGCAGGATTTAATCTGGCATTGCATGTGGGAGATGATGCAGCGCGTGTGCAAAAGCACCGGATGCAATTGCTCAAAGACTTTGCTAAATATGGCGTGAATAAAATCAGCTGGATGAACCAAACCCACAGTACGCTATGCCATCGCATTGATGAACAGATCAACTTTGTTGCACCCGAAGGCGATGGTATGGTCACGCAGTCTAAACATCATGCCCTGATGATGATGACCGCAGACTGCTTACCCGTGGTTTTGGGTAATGCTGACGGGACAGAAGTTGCCAATCTGCATGCAGGTTGGAAGGGCTTGGCCAACGGTATTGTGGAAAACACCATTGCAGCCATGCACACACAGCCAACATGGGCTTGGTTGGGGGCAGCAATTTGCCAAGAGAGTTTTGAAATTGGTGCAGAAGTCAAAGCTGCCTTTTGTTCAAAATACCCAGAACTTGAAAGTGCATTTAAAGCTGGTGTAAAGGAAGGCAAATATTATGCTGATCTTTATGCGATAGCACGTTATATTCTTGCATTACATGGGGTTAAAGCTGTAACAGGTGGCGACCAATGTACCTTTTTGCAAACTGAAGAATATTTTTCATATCGCCGCGAAGCGAAAACAGGGCGCATGGCAACATTCGTCTTTATGCTTTGAAAATGCTAAACTTGACTGAATCTATCGACTTTTAAATGTTATGTCTTTGACTGCTAAATCTCTTGCTGTTGTTTACCACAGTCCCTACGGGCACACTGCCAAAGTGGCGAATTTCATTGTACAAGGTGCAGAAAAAGCCGGTGTAAAAGTCCATCTCATGAATGTAGAACATGTGGATTGGGATGTGTTGGACAGCGCAGATGCCATAGTCTTTGGTTGCCCAACGTATATGGGTAGTATGAGTGCGGCAATGAAATTATTCATGGAGCAATCATCTAAACGCTGGTTAGCACGGACATGGCAAGGCAAGTTGGCTGCTGGTTTTACCAATGGTGGCGGCTTAAGTGGTGATAAATTGGCAGTATTGCAGCAAATTAATTTATTTGCCATGCAGCACGGCATGTTGTGGAGTGGTCTTCCATTGATGCCAACTGGACGGAGCACAACAGATTTAAATCGGATGTCGAGCTTTTTAGGTTTGATGACACAATCGGATAATGCGCCTGTTGAAGTCACTCCACCTACGGGCGATTTAGAAACCGCCATTTGGTTTGGTGAATATCTGGGGTTGTTGTTAAATAAAGTTAATTAATTTGTAAATAAATTATTTGAACTATCATTTATAAATCTTTGAAAACCCTAGTGATGGAAATATTACTGGGGTTTTTTATTGGCCTAAAATCTGTGAAAATTGGCATTTCGTATAACTAAGATGTGATGTGCGTCACATATTGCCATTCATTTGCGCCAAAGCTATTGATTTAATCTTCTCATAAATTTCACTCTGGATGAGTGGTAAATATTAAAAAGGATTAAACAATAGTAATGGCATTGACCTTATGTGTTTCTGACGTTGTTTTTGCAGCAGAAGGCTTGGTGGGATTAGCCGATGAAGAATTGTCTGCCATCAATGGTGCGGCATTGATGAATATGTCCTATACCGACCCTATTTTAGTCAACCAACAAATGGTCGATGAAAATATTGGTTTCTACAAACTCAGTTTAGATGCCGTCATGGATTTGAACGTCAATGTCAAAAGTTTGCAACTCGGCTGTGGTGGGGTAAATGGGTCAAATGGCTGTGATATTGATATTCGTCATCTAGCGCTGAGTGGTAATGTAACGTTGACCGATGCCAATGGTAATCCCGTCTTTAATGGTGATCGAGCGTCAACAAGTGCCAAACTAAAAAATCCATTTATTGAATTTGCAATTAAAAACCCTAAACAAGCCGCTTTACGCGAAGTTAAAGGCTTTCGTGTCAGTGCTGAATCTATTACGGGTTTATTGACCACAGGTATTCAAAATACAGGTGTGTCAACAGACGGGATTAAGTCACTGAGTGGTTATATGAAAATTGCACCGACCACAGGAACAGCAAAGACCCAAGCAGCGCTCTTTGGTGATAGCAGTAGCGAGACTTTATCCGGTAACTTGGTGATTAATACGATTTGGAACAATGATCGTAGCTTTGTCAGCCAACCTGAAAATAGTAAGGGTTTAAAAATTCCTTCAATGAATGTGCCGTTTACCGTCCCTGAAATTACCATCAACGGAAAACGACAAACTCAAGCCGTTGCCAAAAATATCAGTGCGACTGTACCGTCGATTCAACTCAACCGTGATAGTGGTAGTTTGCAGGTCAAACTTGACCGTAATTTGTTATGGGTAGAAGGGGCGCAGTTCTTTATGGATTCGGGTTCATCAATTGATGGTTTGAAAATGAACATTACCTTTGAGCAAGCCTTAAATATGATTCATAACATTCCATTAAATGGCACAGCAGGTTATTTATCGCTTCAATCTCAAGATATCAGTTGGCCAGATGCCAATGCAGATGATATTGCACGTACAGGTTGGTGGATGTCATTTAAAGACCCGATTAATATTGGCAAATTAAATCCAACATCTGAAGTGGATATCTCAGGCGTCTTACCTCAAGTTGCACAAAAAGTATCGCAAATTTTAACCAATGAACCGATTTATATTCCCTTAGGTTCTGCTGTTGGTGCAGCATTTGGTTTACCGATTTATAAAAATGTCGGTTCAATTAACCTCAGTAATGCAGGTGCGGCCAATTTAACTTTAAAAAATCAGGTCTTGGGGAATCAGGAAGTGAGGACTAACTGTTTTGGTGGGTTGAAATTCTGCTAAATCTGCAATTTAAAAATAAAAAAACCTCCATTTTGGAGGTTTTTTTATTGACCTTATTTATGAAAAATACGGGCTTTATCGCGCTGCCAATCACGGTCTTTTTCCGTTGCACGCTTGTCGTGAAGCTGTTTACCTTTTACTAGGGCAATTTCAAGTTTGGCATGAGGACCTTTCCAGTAACATGCCAAAGGCACACATGAATAACCTTTTTGGTTAATTGCACCTTGTAGTTTTTCAATTTCACGGCGGTTCAGCAATAATTTACGAGTACGTGTTGCTTCAGGCACTACATGTGTCGAAGCACTCAGTAAAGGTTGCACTTGAGCGCCGAATAAAAATGCTTCACCATTTTTAAACGTAATATAGCTCTCTACGATAGTCATACGACCCGCACGCATTGATTTGACTTCCCAGCCTTGTAATGAAAGACCCGCTTCAAATTTTTCTTCAATGAAATAATCGTGACGCGCACGCTTATTTAGGGCAATCGTACTGCTACTATTTTTTTTAACTACTGCTTTCGTCATAATCAAAAACTTCCAAACTTAGCACTATTGTACCCGAACTTTGAATAAGATGAAGGTTTTAAATTTACATGCTGACTTCACCTATAAATCAAGATTTTGTTAAAATACCCATCTACAAAATAACAGAGTACAACTGGATGTCTAAAACTCGTGTAATTTATCCGGGCACATTCGATCCAATTACTAATGGTCATATCGACTTAGTGACACGTGCATCGCGCATGTTTGACGAAGTTGTCGTGGCAATTGCAATTGGACATCACAAAAACCCTGTGTTTAGTCTGGAAGAGCGTGTTGCACTAGCGCAAGAGTCTTTAAGTCATTTGTCAAATGTTGAGTTTGTAGGTTTTGATGGGCTGTTGGTCAATTTCTTTAACGAGCAAAAAGCAACAGCCGTATTACGTGGTTTACGTGCAGTTTCAGATTTTGAATATGAATTTCAATTGGCAAATATGAATCGCCGTTTGGACAGTAAATTTGAAGCCGTGTTCTTAACCCCATCAGAGCAATATTCGTTTATTTCATCTACGCTCGTGCGTGAAATTGCACGTTTAAATGGTGATGTCACTCAGTTTGTGCCACAAGCTGTTGTGGAAGCCTTTAAGCGTAAACAACAGCAAGGTTGGTAGAGTGTCTTTATATATCACTGATGAATGCATCAACTGCGATGTCTGTGAACCTGTATGCCCCAATGAGGCGATTTTCATGGGGGAACTCATTTATGAGATTAACCCTGATTTGTGTACGGAATGCGTTGGGCATCACGATAAACCGCAGTGTCAGTTGTTCTGTCCGGTGGACTGTATTCCATTGGATCCGGCACATCCTGAAACTCAGGAACAGCTTCAACAAAAGTACGAAAAACTAACTGCTCAAAAAACATCAAGCAATTAGTTGTCAGATTTGTTAGAATGCGCCCCGAAGTGAACCAGACGATCGCTGCTGTGTATAGGTCTCCGTGACTAAAGCAGGGGAGGAAAGTCCGGGCTTCATAGGGCAAGGTGCCAGGTAACGCCTGGGCGGTGTGAGCCGACGGAAAGTGCAGCAGAGAGTAGACCGCCTTCATTATGGTTTCGAGCAATCGAAATCGGAGGTAAGGGTGAAAGGGTGCGGTAAGAGCGCACCGCGTGTCTGGTAACAGTTCACGGCATGGTAAACCCCACCGGAAGCAAGACCAAATAGGGATCCTTTAGGCATGGCCCATGCTGGATCCGGGTAGGTCGCTTGAGCGTATGAGTGATTGTACGCCTAGAGGAATGATCGTCCTCGACAGAACCCGGCTTATCGGTTCACTTCAACAAATTTTGATCAAATACGCGCATTATGGGCTTGACGATATTTAAATATCCCTCCATAATGCGCGCACAGTTTAAGGCTATGTAGCTCAGTTGGTTAGAGCACCGCACTCATAATGCGGGGGTCACAAGTTCAAGTCTCGTCATAGCCACCATATTCAAAAAAAGACCACTCCGTTTGAGTGGTCTTTTTTTTGTCTTTACGTTTTAAAGTCTAAAGTTTTTTATCTTAAATATCATCGATAGACAAAACGACGCATGCCTGCACGTAAGGCAAATGCGCCATGCATATATACGCCGCCGAGCCAATACGGCACATTGTAAATATCTTCATGGCGATATTTAACTAATGCAAACTCAGCCAATAGTCCTTCAAAGAACATACCACCAATGGCAAGCATGATGGCTAATATCAGTAGCCATGTGCGCTCATAGCTAAATAACCAGCGAATAAAAAAGCTAATATAGAAAATCCAGCACAATGCTTCGGGATGAAAATTACCAAATCCGCTGAGTATATAGACGATGGCAAATAGTATTAGGCTTTCGACGAGGGGCGCAGTGCCGTCATGATGGCAACTGAGCTGAGTCATCACATAGTGTTTAAGTCGTTGTGTAAGTTGAATATAGCTAAATGCCATGAAAGCAAAGGCAATAAAAAAGCCAGGGAATACCCACCAAGCTTGATGGAAAAATAATGGGTTGGGATAACTAAGCGTCTGGGTATAGACATGAATCGCATCGCAAAAAGTTGCGACGACTGCTGCCAGCAGGGCAAGTATAAATATGCCTGAGAATTGAGTGGTTCTCGTCATCATTCATCCTGAAAAGTGGGTCTTTTTATTTTATGTGTTCTTTATAGTCTTTATTTGGGGAAAAGGCTATGACAAGTTACGAGATGCTCATGGGTTAAATGTTAATTTATAGCGCTACTGCTATACTCAATACATAGTTAACTTGATGAATATAAATAGAAATGATAGATAACCAATTGAACTGGGCTAAAGATAATTTTGAGAATATTGAAACTGCATGGGAAGGTGATCTTTGGCATCGCCGTCGTTTAGGAGAGCAGCTTACAAGGTATGTTGATCGCTTAAACTGCGGTGCTGTCCTTACTTTGGATGCACGTTGGGGGGAGGGCAAAACGTGGTTTGTCCGTCATTGGGCAAAGCATTTAACGGATACTGAGCATAACGTCATTTATCTAGATGCATTTGCTAATGATTATTTGGAAGATCCTTTTTTGGTAATTACATCTGAAATTACTAATATTTTAAAGAAAGATAAAAGTACTAAAAAACGAGTAAGTAAACTAATTGAGCTATCTGCTTCTGTTGGAACAGCATTACTTCCGTCTTTGCCTAAAGTCGCTTTAACGCTTGGGCTTCATTTAGTTGGAGCAGGGTTATTGAGTGGTGTTTTACAGCAAGGTTATGAAAGTGCAAAAGATGGAATTGATACATTATCTGAAGAAGCAAGTGATCGAATAAAAGAAAGTATTCAGGATAAAATAGCAGGGCATGAGGCTGAAAAGAAAACATTAAAAGAGTTTAAGAAATATTTAGCTGAGACGGTTGAGAAATTAGATAAACCTTTGGTTTTTATTATTGATGAACTAGATCGCTGTCGTCCTGATTTTTCAATTCGACTCATTGAAAGAATTAAGCACTTTTTTGATATACCTAGAATTGTTTTTGTATTGGTCATGGATAAAACCCAGTTTACAAAAGTGATTTGTCATAATTATGGATATGATGAAACACTAGGTGAGGAATATTTATCTAAGTTTATAGATTTCAAGGTTTCGTTACCGCTTATAAATAAATTAAATCCAAAGGAGATAGTGGAGCTCCCAATACTAAAAAAATTATTTGAGAGTGTTGGAGAGTTTTCAGATGATGTTATTTTCTTTTTTTATAAAAGTTTAAGAGGTTACATTACGCCTAGAGAGATGAAAAAGAGAATAAATACATATGCTTTACTCAAAACAGGAGATAGCAAAAAAGATATGTTTTTAGTACTAGCGCTACAGACGAATGCGGGGAATTTATTGAGAAAATTTGATGAATTAAGAAAAGAAATAGAAAGCCAACTACAACAACAAAATATATCTCATCATAATATACAAAATTTTTTCAAAAATAATTAGGGTGTGTTGACATTTACAGCCGATAAATTGAGCTAAAGAGGCAACCATATAAATATACAAGCTAAAGCAACAGCGCTTTGATAGTTACGTTTTAGCTTATCGTATCTTGTGGCAATTCCTC